>NZ_JACFPG010000002.1:0-274335 GCF_016102055.1 Lactobacillus sp. W8172 | reverse complement strand
TTGTTTCCGTTGCCTTTGTTTCCGTTGCCTTTGTTTCCGTTGCCTTTGTTTCCGTTGCCCTTGTTTCCGTTGCCTTTGTTTCCGTTGCCTTTGTTTCCGTTGCCCTTGTTTCCGTTGCCTTTTCCTTTACCGTTGCCAGCAGTTTCACCTTCAGTCTTGGAAGTAGTCTTACTATAGACGTAAGTAACATTCTGCTTAGTACCACTAAAGAATCCCTTGGCATTTTTTGGCCGAGTCTTTAAAGTGTATCCAGCAATGTCTTTAGCGGTTGAAACATAACCATCGCCAATATTTCCACTTAAAATCTCACTAGGTGCAATAGTCTTGCCTTTTTCATCTTGATAATGAACAATGACATCTTCTCCTTTGATAGGATTTGATGTACCAGGATTTGATGTACCAGGATTTTTAATGTAAGTAAAAGTAAACTCGCGTACTTTTTTGTCATCATTATCATAAATACCGGTAACAGGGGATTGACCAGCCTTTAGAGTATAACCGGCAACGGAGTCACCAGTAATTGAATAAGGGTCGCCAAAATTACCTGGGAAAATAGTATCTTTTGCAATTTGTTTTCCTGATTCATCTACATGGTGGATAGTAATAGGCTTGCCCATGCGGACATATGTTTCAGCCTTTGTGAAGTTACGTTGTTTACTAGGTATGATTATGGTACGTGCCGCCATTAATTGCTCTGAAGTGTACTGTTCTGTGCCTTCAGGTCTAATTGTTGTACCATTACCAACATTGAGCCAAATTCCTTCAGTATCTAGTCCCACATCGTCTGTAAAACCAGTGGCGAAAATAGTTAAGAGATCAGTGAACTCACCGAGAACAAGTGTATTTAAGCTAGGTAAATTACCTAGCATATCACCGTACTCTGCAGCACCTGTAATAATATTTTTAATGTTAAGCTTCCGCAAACTTGTACAGCCATAAAAGGTAGAGTCAAAATCTGCATCAGCTGAAGCTGGGATATGGAAGTTTTCTAAATTTAACTCAATTAAGCTGGCACAGTTTTTAAAAGTTGAATTTAGTTCTACAGGTAAAGTAGTCTTTAAACTTGATATATTTAAGTCGACGAGTTTTTCATCATCTTCAAACATACTTGTCATGTTTGTTACTTTTAAGATACTAAAACTTGAAAGATCAAGAGATGGTAAAGCCGTGCACTTCTCAAACATGGATTCCATGTTCGTTACATTAGCAGTATCAAAGTTAGAAACATTGAGTGAAGTTAAAGATGAGCATCCATAAAACATCTTAACCATATTATTTACACTAGCAGTATCAAAGCTAGAAAGGTCAAGAGAGATTAAAGATGCACACTCTTCAAACATAGATCTCATGTCTGTTACATTAGCAGTGTTGAAGTTAGAAAGATTGAGTGAAATCAAAGATGTACACTTCTCAAACATATTAACCATGCAGGTAACGTTAGCAGTGTTGAAGTTAGAAAGGTCGAGAGAGATTAAAGATGTACACTCACTAAACATATATTCCATACTCTCTACGTTAGCGGTATGGAAGTTAGAAAGATTGAGTGAAGTCAAAGATATGCACTCGTCAAACATATAGTCCATGTTTGTTACATTAGCAGTGTTAAAGTTAGAAAAGTCGATAGAGGTTAAAGATGCACACTTCTCAAACATAGATTCCATGTTTGTTACATTAGCAGTATTGAAACTAGAAATATCAAGTGAGAGTAAGTTTTTACAGCCCCTAAACATGCGAGCAGTACTAGTTGCTTGAGAAAGATCTAGATGTTCTAATCCCACAATTTTAGATACTTCATAAAAGCCATCGAATAAATAGTTAGCATTATTTGAAGAGTTAAGACTTATTTTACCAGTAATAACAATCTGCTTAGCATTTCCAAGGTGTATGGAATTTCCTTCACTGTCAGAAAGAGATTGGCTAGAAATACGATTGCGATAACTAATGATATTTGCATATGTTCCACCTAAAATAGTGAGCTCATCAGTGTCAAGATCATAGGAAACTTGCAGTCCAGCGACAGTTCCCTCAATTCTTTTTTTGCTTGTGTTAGCATCAGAATCTTGAGCAGCTACTGTAGCTTGATTCACAGCTGGATCATCAGTATTTGTAGGTTCACTAATGACCTCTTCTGAGGGGGTTAGAATCTCATTGGTAGTGGTATCTTCCTTAGAAACTGTTTGACCAGTAGGGACACTATCTGCTTTGACTAATTGAGGATTAGCGGAAATCAGGCCGAGTAAAACAGCGGCTGAGCTACTGAGTAGAACTTTTCCTTTTGTGTTTCTTGAGTTTTTCATTATTAAAGTACCTCATTATTTATATACATCGGTTATTATATGTTTTACTATTTACTAAACTTTTTAATTTTTGTCCAAAGAAGTGCTAAAGCGTTGGTTAAAGTGATTGAGCCAAGTGCAATAGCTGCTAGTTGGGACTTCTTCTCAGAGCCTGTCTTTGGTAGTTGTTGATTGTCGATAGAGGAGTTAGCTGAATTTAGGCTATCATTGTCGCTACCTACTGCATTTGTACGATCACCATAACGACCTGAGTTGGAAAGAGTAGCACTATTTACTCCGTTACCTTTGTTTCCGTTGCCTTTGCTTCCGTTGCCTTTGCTTCCGTTGCCTTTGCTTCCGTTGCCTTTGCTTCCGTTGCCTTTGCTTCCGTTGCCTTTGCTTCCGTTGCCTTTTCCTTTACCGTTGCCTGCAGTTTCACCTTCAGTCTTGGAAGTAGTCTTACTATAAACGTAAGTAACATTCTGCTTAGTACCACTAAAGAATCCCTTGGCATTTTTTGGCCGAGTCTTTAAAGTGTATCCAGCAATGTCTTTAGCGGTTGAAACATAACCATCGCCAATATTTCCACTTAAAATCTCACTAGGTGCAATAGTCTTGCCTTTTTCATCTTGATAATGAACAATGACATCTTCTCCTTTGATAGGGTTGGATGTACCAGGGTTGGATGTACCAGGGTTGGATGTACCAGGGTTTTTAATGTAAACAAAGGTAAACTCGCGCTCTTTTGTGTCGTCATTATCATAAATACCAGTAACAGGGGATTGACCAACTTTTAAAGTATAGCCTGCAACGGAGTCGCCGATAATTGAATAAGGATCGCCAAAATTACCAGGGAAAATAGTATCTTTTGCAATTTGTTTTCCTGATTCATCTACATGGTGGATAGTAATAGGCTTGCCCATGCGGACATATGTTTCAGCCTTTGTGAAGTTACGTTGTTTACCAACCATGGTTATGGCACGTGCCGCCATTAATTGTTCGGAAGTATACTGTTCTGTGCCTTCAGGTCTAATTGTTGTACCATTACCAACATTGAGCCAAATTCCTTCAGTATCTAGTCCCATATCGTCTATACGGCCGCTGGACAAAATAGTTGAGAGATCAGTGAACTCACCTAGAACAAGTGTATTTAAGCTAGGTAAATTACCTAGCATACCACCGTACTCTGCAGCACCTGGAATAATATTTTTAATGTTAAGCTTCCGCAAGCTTGTACAACCATAGAATGTATATGCTAATTCTGTATCAACTGAAGCTGGGATATGGAAGTTTTCTAAATTCAATTCAACTAAGCTGGCACAGTTCTTAAAAGTTGAATCTAGTTCTACAGGTAAAGTAGTCTTTAAACTTGATATATTTAAGTCGACTAGTTTTTCATCATCTTCAAACATACTTATCATGTTTGTTACTTTTAAGATACTAAAACTTGAAAGATCAAGAGATGGTAAAGCCGTGCACTTCTCAAACATGGATTCCATGTTCGTTACATTAGCAGTATCAAAGTTAGAAACATTGAGTGAAGTTAAAGATGAGCATCCATAAAACATCTTAACCATATTATTTACACTAGCAGTATCAAAGCTAGAAAGGTCAAGAGAGATTAAAGATGCACACTCTTCAAACATAAATCTCATGTCTGTTACATTAGCAGTGTTGAAGTTAGAAAGGTCGAGAGAGGTTAAACTTTCACAGCCCCTAAACATAGATACCATTTCTGTTACATTAGCAGTGTTAAAACTTGAAAGGTCAAGAGAGATTAAAGATGTACACTCTCTAAACATAGATACCATGCTCTCTACGTTAGCAGTATTGAAGTTAGACAAGTTGAGAGAGGTTAAGCTTTCACAGCCCCTAAACATAAAGTCCATGTTTGTTACATTAGCAGTGTTAAAGCTAGAAAGATCGAGTGAAGTCAAATCTTCACAGCCACTAAACATGTAAGTTGTACTGGTTGCTTGAGAAAGATCTAGGTATTCTAATCCTACAATTTTAGATACGTCAGAAAAACCAGCGAATAAATAATTAGCATTATTTGAAGAGTTAAGACTTATTTTACCAGTAATAACAATCTGCGTAGCATTTCCAAGGTGTATGGAATTTCCTTCATTGTCAGAAAGAGATTGGTTAGAAATCCAATCGTCGTAACTAATGATATTTGCATAAGTACCACCTAAAATAGTGAGCTCATCAGTGTCAAGATCATAGGAAACTTGCAGTCCAGCGACAGTTCCCTCAATTCTTTTTTTACTTGCGTTAGCATCAGAATCTTGAGCAGCTACTGCAGCTTGATTCACAGCAGGATCAGTGGTGCTTGTAGGTTCACTAATGACCTCTTCTGACGGGGTTGGAATCTCATTGGTAGTAGTATCTTCCTTAGAAGCTGCTTGATTAGTAGGGACACTATCTGCTTTGACTAATTGGGGATTAGCGGAAATTAGGCCAAGTAAAACAGCAGCTGAGCTACTAAGTAGAACTTTTCCTTTTACGTTTCTTGAGTTTTTCATTATTAAAGTACCTCATTATTTATTTATATACATCACAGCTATTATATACGTATGCGTATTCCGATATTATATATTTATGTATGTAAAAATCAAGATAACAATAAAAGAGAAAATCACGGAATTTAATAACGAATTGCAAAAAAAAGTCTTGATATCACGGGAAAAATAACAAATAACGATGTCCCATGGGCTGAAAAAATTATATTTAGTAAGGACTTTGAAATTTTAAATAAACTGACTTAAAAGATTGGTTAGGTGAGGAAAAAGCGAAAAAAGGAAATCTGTTATTTAAAAAATATTTTTTAAAAGCAGTAATTTTTTGTTGCTTTTTAATGTTGGTTTAATTTGTAAATTAAAAGAGCTATCCGGAGCGTTATATTAAAATTTGGGACATAAAAAACCGAATCTCATATGATTCGGTTTTTTATTAAATATAGATTTTGATAACTAACTATATTTTATTCCCTTACGACTGCACCATGTTCCTATCAAGCCTCCAAATATTGATAAGAAACCTAGCCCTCGAAAAGACAATTGTACACCTTGCTTTATTCCTGTTTGTGGTAAATTCCGACTTGTAACATCAGCTTGGTTTGCAACGTTTGGAGTTGCGTTCTTTGTTTGTGATTTATGGGTAGCTTGAGTAGTTAATTTTGAACTAACGCCTTTATTAGCTGTACTTGCAGAACTGTCTGCTTTAACGTCAGTAAGGCCATAAACATAAGTCACTGATTGTTGACTAGAACTAAAAGTACCGGTTGTATTAGCAGGGACTTCAGATAGTGAATAACCTGCTATGTTCTGTATTGAAGTGAAATAAGTGTCACCAATCTTTCCCTGTAAAATCTTATCTGGTGCAAGTATCTTGCCTGTTTGACTATGATAATGCACGATAACATAGCTGTTGTTGCTAGGCACTGGTGAGGCATTTATACCTTCAGTATCTGCCATTGTACCGTCAGAAACACCTAGGACAAAAGTGCGCGCTCTAATTTTTTTGCCCTTTTTTGGCGTTTTCCTCAATCTATCCTTCTTAAATGTGGCAATAATTCCTGCGCCAGAACTAGCTGATTTTCCATTAGTAGCTTTTAAAGAAAAAGTCTTTGAGCCAGTAGCTGCAGCAGCAACAGAATTGGTACCAATTGAAGCTGTGACGAAAGCTGTAATTACTAAAGAGCTCAGTAATAAATGTTTAAGTCTTAAATGTTCGTTCATTTTCATACACTTGCTTTTCTATTCTCTTAAAATAAACAGAACTAGGAATAATATAAATTATGTTTATGACTACTAGAGTGTAACATATTGTTGCATATAAGTGTAGTATAAATTAATAGTCGCTAACAAGCGCCTTTGCAATAAGCTGTAGATGGCTTGGGTATAGGCCGCGCTATGTCTGACAAAAACAGTTGCTTCATAATTCGATTTTATTAAGCTTGGGATTTTTAAAAGGTTACGTGAAATATATTGGTACGAAGGTATAAAAGGTGTTTCATAAATACTGCAAACTATGGTGTGCTTTGTCATTTTATGTACTCTTTCAAATATACACCAACAATTTATATATTAACATATGCATGATAGAGAAAGATTGTACAGTTTTTTGTTACAGATGTTACAAGTAAATAAAAAATGCGATTCCAGTTAGGGAATCGCATTTTTAGGCATAATACCTAAGTATTATTATATATTAGTTCTATTTGTGCTTATGTGTTCGCTTTTTGATAAGCACAAGTGACACTGCTGAACAAACTGGTTGCAGTATAGCTATCACCGATGTTATCGCTTGAAATTTCGTCAGGACTAAGCTATTACCATCCTTACCACCATGTGCCTAAGAACTGCTATATACTTGTTATTTGTTTTCCTAAAAGTTAGCTTTCTTAACATATCTGTTTTTGCCGACAATATAGAAACGCTTACCGTGAATTTTTACAGAACCACCATAAGTTACAACCGACTTATGCTTTTTAAGCACTTTTCTGTTAGCTCTTTTACCCTTTGCATTATATAAATATGCACTATGTGTTAATCTACGTTTAATACCAGAAACATTATTAGCTTTAACGAAGCTATTGTCTCCTAAAGAATAGTATTTCTTGCCATCAATTATTTTTGTACCGTATGTTCCAATTGATTGACCAGCAAAGTATTCACCGTTTTTAAGAGCACCATTTTGATCATAAACGTAAGTGTTATGCATGACTGTGCGGTAAACTGGTCTCTCGATTGGCTTAGGGGTTGAAGGAGTAGTTGGAATTGGTTTGTTGTTAGTAATAGGTGCGGTAACATTAGGAGTTGATGGGGTAGCTGAGTGATCTTCAGCAATTTTGACATACGTTATTGCTGATTGTTTTTGGCTAGTAGGGTATTTTTCAAGCAATTGGGAAGTGGAGAGTTTGTTTTTGCCAGTGGGTTTTTCAACAGTTCCAGTACCAATGTCCTCCCAAACTGCTTTAGTATCAAAACCTGTTTTGCTGAGGTCATCATTTATGCTGAATGTGAAGGCGGTTAAGCTGTCCAAACCTTCGAGCATGTTTTTCATGGTAATGGCTTTGTCTACATTAGAGGTATTGCCTAGCTTAAATCTACTAATATCTAGAGAAGACAGGTTCTTGTCGCCAGCGAACATGTAGTCCATCATATCTACTGCCGAAGTATCAAAGTTGCTTAAATCCAATTCCTTTAGATTTGAGCAGCCGTTAAACATACTAATCATGCAAGTAACCTTGCTAGTATTGAAGTGGGATAAGTCAATACTAGTCAGGCTTGAACAACCATAGAACGTGGCCCCCATGCTAGTAACGTTTGCAGTGTCTGTAAGGCCGTCAATCTCTCTTAAACCTGAGCAGAAAGCAAATAGAAGATCCATGTTTGTTACATTTGAAGTATCAACGTTAGTAAGATCAATCTTTTCTAGCTTAGGAAGATTACTAAATAAGCCAGAAGCTGAACCTTTAATAGTTAATTTGCCTTTAAAGTTAATGCTATGGATTTCATTAGAATTGATATCTTTGATAGCACTAATTGATGTAGGATCAGCACCATCAGGAGCTGCTATTGTTCCTTCGGGGATGATCAGTTCATGTGTCTTTTGATCATATGTGACTTGTAGTCCATTCCAGTCTTTTACGATTGGCTTATCTTTATTTGTGTCAGTATTACCTTTATCTGTATTGGCTTGCTCGGTAGTTTGAGCAGGTGCAGTAGTTTTGGCGCTGGCAGTGGTTGGGCTAGCAGCTACTAATCCCAGTGCTGCTAGTGCCATACCGCAAAATAATAACTTTTCTTTCTTTTGTTGAATATTATTGTGATTATTCATGATATCCTCCTATAGAATAAAGTTAAGTACATTTACAGTATATTAGGACAGGATAAAACTAACCATTAAATTTCATAATATAATTTAAATCAAATTATAATTGACCAATTTTCTAATATCAAAATTAATAATTTGTTTAAATAAAATTTATGACTGACGAAAAAGCTTGTTACTTTGTTGAAATTCCCAAGGTAACATGCTTTTTGTCTTATTAATTTGATTTATCTAGCATTTTAATACTACACGTATATGAATAGTGAAAACTCCAAATTTATTTATTAATAGGCGCATTTTAGCGAAATTATCTACGCCAAGTTCGCACTAAACACCAGCAGATAATGATGAAGAAGATAATATTAAAGCCAATCACACAAGCATTGATTACACTCATTTTTTGAAAAAATTGTGGGTGGATACGTGAATGAACTTGAACGCGTTTTTTGACTACTTTCTTCTTGTTTTTAACAGGTAAAGAAATTTCTTTCGTATTTTCTTTGGATTCAGAATTAGCAGCTAGCTCTGCAGCGGCAAGATTTGTTTTAGTTGCCTTAACTTTACTAATTAAGTCGCCTTGGACCACAGTTCGATGCTCACCGTAACCATATTTTGACGTGTTGAAATCGGAACAGGTTATCAATGTAATCATACTTTTGTCATTAACATTATTTTCGACTTCCACCTGAGTAGGCTTTACTGCAAACGAAATACTATTTGTTTCATAGACATAAATATGATGAAGATCGGTTACGTAAATCAGGTCACCTATTTTGGCTAAATGCAGATTGTCTAAAACCGCCGGTCCATATGAGCCCATGTAATGGCCAGCTAAAACGTAGTTGTTTTTGCCGCCCATTGTTCTGTCGGGGAGGCAGGTGACTACACCGTATTCTAAATTTTGATTTTGATCACCGTATCCGGCAAACAAAGGATTATGAATGCTAACGGCTGGAATTGAAATACGCCCAATTGCATAGGCCTTAACTTGCTTTGATTTTAGTATCCTGCTTGCGCTAATCGATTCTGTTTTGCTCGCATCATAGTTAGTCTTGCACTTTTTGTTTTTAGTAGCCTGTTTAGCAGTTAATTCTGAAGTTGCTTTTTCAGCGTTTTGTTGGAAAAGATAGGAGCTCCCAAAGCCTGAACCAAAAAAGATCAGGGTAACGCCCAAGTAAAAAAGGGCGCCAATCAGAATAATTTGAATGGAAGACCATATTTTTTGCCTTAATAATGAAGTTTTTTGCTCTTTTTTAGCCAATTTAGTTTACCTTCCGCTATTTTTAATAATCACTATACTTTATTTTAGAGAAAAAAGCGCTATTTGCACATTTATTTGAAATAAATACAAGTACTGATAAAAATCTTCAAATAATTATTGAAATCGCTTTAACACTGTTCTATAATCATATACGTAAATAAGTGTGTTACTGATTCGATCAGGCATTAACCTATGAACAACAAGGATATAAACCCATAGTGTTGTTCATAGGTTTTTTTATTGAAAGAGGAGTTTGCTGAGTGAAATTTATCAAGAATTTTAACAACAACGCTGCCTTGGTGTCGGATGAATCTGGTGTTGATTGGGTAGTGATCGGAAACGGCATTGGCTTTGGTAAAAAGCCGGGTGATCTGATTGATGAAGATAAAATTACCCGTCGTTTTGTTGCAGTTGAGAAGAACATGGAGATGATTGATAGTGTTAGTGATCTTGATGATCGAACATTGTCCTTAACAACCGATGTTATTAACTTAGTTAACAAGCGATTGGACGTAAAGTTTTCTGATTATCAGTATCTGGTTTTAGCTGATCACATCGATTTTATGCTAAAGCGAACCGATGATGGTGTTGAACTTGGGCAGGATACGCTCGGCTGGGAATTAAATAAACTATTTCCCAAAGAGTATGCTGCTGCAAAAGACGCGCTAAGGTTGATTGATGGGGAAACAGGATTGGCTTTTCCAAAGACGGAAGAAGTTTTTCTCACTTACCACTTTATCAACGCCGGTTCAAACCAAGCTAAAATTCAAGACACAATCAAGATTACCAAGCTGATACGCGGTGTAGTTGAAATTATTGAATATCAATACGGCATGCAACTTGACACTGAATCATTTAATTTTAGTAGGTTTATGACGCATCTTAGATCATTTATGGTGCGTCATCTCTACCCAATAGATGATGAAGGTGATGGGAGTGAGCTTGATATTTCTTTACTTGAACTAATGAAAGTAAAGTATCAAAAAGCATACGAGACGGTTTTAAAAATCGGCACTTATTTATCTAAACAAGCTGGTTGGAAATTGCAACCTGATGATGAAGTATATTTAACGCTTCATGTATGGCGAGTTACTCATCGCCAGAAGAGTGATCATACTGATGATTCAGAGCAATCTTCAATTAAAAATTAATTACTAGTTTAAACGGTGTGTTACTGTTTACAGGCATTAACCCGAGAACTTAAAGATGAGCTATGTATTTTGCGTAACGTAATTTACAGAGCAGATTCTTTATATTCTCGGGTTTTAGATTTTTGGAGGGAAAAATGGCTTACGAAGAACTAAGTCGTGAAATTATCGCCAACGTTGGTGGTAAAGAAAATGTTGCCAGCGTGGTGCATTGTACAACTCGTCTACGCTTTAAATTGAAGGATACTTCAAAGGCAAATGACGAAAAGATGAAAGCAACTGATGGTGTTTTATCACTGGTTAAATCTGGTGGACAATATCAAGTTGTTATTGGAAATAACGTTGCTGACGTCTACAATACTTTAATTAAAATTGGTGGCTTTGGCGATGGTGGATCAGTTCCTGATGACTATGTTGATAACAGTAACATGAGTTTAACTGATAAGTTTATCGACTTAATCTCTGGTATCTTCAATCCACTTTTAGGTGCAATGTGTGCTGCTGGTATGATCAAGGGCTTTAACGCAATGTTCTTAGCTTTGGGTTGGTTATCAGCAACCTCAGGTACCTACATTATCTTAAACGCAATTGGTGATAGTTTATTCTACTTCTTACCAGTTATTTTAGGTATTTCATCAGCTAACAAGTTTGGCATAAATACTTATTTAGGTGCAACTATCGGTGCTGCACTCTGTTATCCATCAATTGTTGCAATGACTGGTAGTAAGACTGCATTGTTTACTATCTTCAAGGGCACTTTCTTACAAGCTCCAATTCATATGACTTTCTTGGGCATCCCAGTAATTTCAATGAATTATACTTCATCAGTTATTCCAATCATTATTGCTGTTTGGTTTGCTTCTAAGGTACAAAAAGTTGCTCGTAAGATTATTCCTGACGTTGTTAAGACTTTCTTAGTACCATTTGTTGTTTTACTGATTACTGTTCCAGTTACTTTCCTTGTTATCGGACCAGTTGCAACTTGGGCAGGTAATGGTATTGCTGCAATCGTAAGTGCTATTTACAACTTTAGCCCAATTTTGGCCGGTGTATTAATGGGTGCTTTCTGGCAAGTATTTGTTATCTTTGGCGTTCACTGGGGCTTCGTTGCGGTTATGATGACCAACGTTGCTGCAATGGGCTATGACCCAATTGTTGGTTTGTCATTAGCTGCATCATTTGCTCAAACTGGTGTTGTTTTAGCAATGATCTTCCAAACTAAGAATGAAAAGACTCGTAGTATTGCTATTCCAGCCTTTGTTTCGGGTATTTTCGGTGTTACTGAACCAGCTATTTACGGCCTTACATTACCACGTAAGAAGCCATTTATTATCAGTTGTATTGCTTCCGCAGTCGGTGGTGGCTTAATCGGATTCTTTGGTACTAAGCTCTACATTATGGCCGGAATGGGTATTTTCTCAATTCCAGGTGCAATGGGCAAGAATGGTTTTGACAGTACTGTATACGGCTTAATTATTGCAATGGTTGTTGCAACTGTTCTTGGTTTTGTTCTTCAAATGATCTTTGGTAAGAACAGTGTTGATGAGACTTTAGATGAACAAGCTGCTCTTGCTACTGCTGGCACTGCTGCAGAAGCAGGAAACATTAAGTCAGAAGAAGAAACAGAAACTGTTGCAAAGCCAGCAGCTCAAGCTTCATACAACGAAGCTGAAAAATTGGTTGCTCCATTAAATGGTACGATCGTACCTCTTAGTGATGTTAAAGACGAAGTATTTGCAAGTGGCTCAATGGGTCAAGGTGTTGCAATCGAACCAAAAGATGGACAAGTATGTGCACCATTTGATTGTGAAATTGCAATGACTTTCCCAACTGGACATGCAATTGGTTTAAGATCACCTAAGGGTGCCGAAGTTATGATTCATATCGGCATGGACACTGTTGAATTAGACGGTGAAGGGTTTAAACTATTAACTGAGAAGGGTAAAACTGTTAAAGCAGGCGAACCACTCATCGAATTTGATATCGATAAAATTAAGAAGGCTGGCTACGAAGTTACAACGCCAATCATTGTTACTAACACTAATAACTATCATAAGGTTAATGTGGTTGCTAGCGGTGATGTAACAGTTGGTGACAAGTTGCTAGACTTAGAATAATAAGTATTTAAAGAAAGGAATATCTTTTATGAAGACTAATAATTTCCCAAAAGGCTTTTTATGGGGTGGCGCAACTGCTGCTAACCAATTAGAAGGTGCTTACCAAGAAGGCGGCAAAGGACTATCACTTCCAGATGTTTTGCCTGGTGGAAAAGAGCGAATGAAGATTATCGCTTCACCTGACTTTGATTTTAAGATTGATCCTAAATATACTTACCCAAACCATGTTGGTATTGATCACTACCATCACTTTAAGGAAGACATCAAACTCTTTGCTGAAATGGGCTTCAAATGCTACCGTTTCTCAATTGCCTGGTCAAGAGTCTTCCCTAATGGTGACGAAGAGCAACCAAATGAAGAAGGCCTCAAGTTCTACGATGCAGTTATTGATGAATGCTTGAAGTATGACATCGAACCAGTTATCACCATTTCACACTACGAAATGCCACTTCACTTGATTACTGAATACGGTAGTTGGACAAACAAGAAGTTAATTGGTTTCTATGAAAACTTTGCACGCACAGTTTTAACTCGCTATAAGGACAAGGTTAAATACTGGATGACCTTTAACGAAATTAATAGTGCAGCTCACTTCCCAATCATGAGTCAAGGCTTGGCATTGAGCAATGGTGCAGGCGACAAGAAGAACATTTACCAATCATGGCATAATCAATTTGTTGCTGGTGCTAAAGCTGTTAAGATTGGTCATGAAATTAATCCTGACATGCAAATTGGCTGCATGATTTTATATGCAACTACTTACAGCTATGATTCTGATCCTAAGAACCAATTGGCTACTTTGCAAAATAATCAAGCTAATAACTTCTTCTGTACTGATGTACAAGTTCGTGGTCATTACCCAGCTTACACTAAGAGTTTACTGGCTCGTGATGGTGTTGAATTAAGTGACATTGACTACAATGATGAAGAACTTGATTTACTTGCTAAGAACCCAGTTGACTACATTGGCTTTAGCTACTATATGTCATCAGTAGTTGATGTAACTCACGAAAATCAAGAAACCACTAATGGTAACTTGATGGGTGGTGTTAAGAACCCATTCTTGAAGGCTAGTGACTGGGGTTGGCAAATCGACCCAACTGGTTTGAGAATTGCCCTTAACGAATTATCAGATCGTTACGAAAAACCATTATTTATCGTTGAAAATGGTTTGGGTGCGATTGATAAGCCTGATGAAAATCACTATGTTGATGATGATTACAGAATTGACTACCTTCGTGAACATATCGAAGCAATTTCTGAAGCAATTTCAGATGGTGCTGACGTAATGGGTTACACTCCTTGGGGCTGTATCGACCTAGTTAGTGCTTCAACTGGTGAGATGTCCAAGCGTTACGGCTTCATTTATGTTGATGAAGACGATGAAGGTAACGGTACATTTGATCGTTACAAGAAGAGATCATTTGATTGGTACAAGAAAGTTATCGACACTAATGGTGAAGATTTAGCATAATAGTTCACTTTGCGTAATAGCTCAGAAAACTATCAGTGAATTTGACGAAAAGGAAAAATTCTATGATGAAGACTAATAATTTTCCAAAAGGCTTTTTATGGGGCGGCGCAACTGCTGCTAACCAATTAGAAGGTGCTTACCAAGAAGGCGGCAAAGGTTTATCGATTGCAGATGTTTTGCCTGGTGGAAAAGAGCGAATGGACATTATCGCTTCACCTGACTTTGATTTTAAGCTCGATCCTAAATATACTTACCCAAACCATGTTGGTATTGATCACTATCATCACTTTAAAGAAGACATCAAGCTTTTTGCTGAAATGGGCTTCAAATGCTATCGTTTCTCAATTGCTTGGTCAAGAGTTTTCCCTAACGGTGACGAAGAGCAGCCAAATGAAGAAGGGCTTAAGTTCTACGACGCATTGATCGATGAATGTTTAAAGTATGACATCGAGCCAGTTATTACCATTTCACACTATGAAATGCCACTCCACTTGGTTACTGAATACGGTAGTTGGAAGAATAAAAAGTTAATTGACTTTTATGAGAACTTTGCACGCACAGTTTTAACTCGTTATAAGGACAAGGTTAAATACTGGATGACCTTTAACGAAATTAACAGTGCAACTCATTTTCCAATCATGAGTCAAGGTTTGGTATTGAGCAATGGTGCTGGTGATAAGAAGAATATCTACCAAGCATGGCATAATCAATTTGTTGCTGGCGCTAAAGCTGTTAAGATTGGTCACGAGATTAATCCTGATATGCAGATTGGTTGTATGATTGCATATGGAACTACCTATAGCTATGATTCTGATCCCAAGAATCAATTAGCTACTTTGCAAGATAACCAAGTTAATAATTTCTTCTGTACTGATGTACAAGTTCGTGGTCATTACCCAGCTTATACTAAGAGTTTACTGGCTCGTGATGGTGTTAAGTTAAGTGATATTGATTACAATGATGAAGAACTTGACTTGCTTGCTGAGAACCCCGTTGACTACATTGGCTTTAGCTATTACATGTCATTAGTAGTTGATGTAACTCATGAAAATCAAGAAACTGCCGCTGGTAACTTGTTGGGTGGAGTTAAGAACCCATTCTTGAAAGCTAGTGACTGGGGTTGGCAAATCGACCCAACTGGTTTGAGAATTGCCCTTAACGAATTGTCAGATCGCTATGAAAAGCCATTATTTATCGTTGAAAATGGTTTGGGTGCGATTGATAAGCCAGATGAAAACCATTATGTTGATGATGACTATCGAATTGACTATCTTCGTGAACACATCGAAGCAATTTCAGAAGCAATTGATGATGGTGCTGACGTAATGGGCTACACACCTTGGGGTTGTATTGATTTAGTTAGTGCTTCAACAGGTGAAATGTCTAAGCGCTACGGCTTCATTTATGTTGATGAAGACGATGAGGGTAACGGTACATTTGATCGTTACAAGAAGAGATCATTTGACTGGTACAAGAAAGTTATCGAGACTAACGGTGCAGATTTAGCATAATTATGATATTTAATTTAGGTGAAAAAATGAAACGTAAAGTAATTACTTTTTTGACAGTACTTGTAGGAATTTTGGGGATATTCTCTACTAACTCCACTCAAATTCAAGCAAAGAGCAAGAACAATAATAAGCCTGTAGTGATTTATTTGACGCGTCATGGCGAAACTACAGCTAATGTTATGCACCTTGCACAAGGCTGGAGTGACTATACTTTGACTGATAATGGTGTCAAAGGGGCAGAGTATCTTGGAAAAGGTCTTAAAGGAACAAAGTTTAAAGCAGCATATTCTGGTGATTTGAGTAGACAAGAAAAAACTGCTCGTGGAGCTTTGGATTACTCTGGTAACAAGAAGATAAAAGTTAAGACTGACGAGCGTCTTCGCGAATGCAACTATGGTAGTTACGAAGGACGACCAGATGTAGCAAAAAATGTTCCTGAAATTGCAGCATATTTTGGTTATGACAGTATTGACGACTTTGTGAAAAAAGAAGGCAAACTGTTCCAAAATAAAATGCAAGATGGATACTATGCTTTAGATCAGCAAAATAAGTTAAACACCAATCTGCCTGAACAATACCGTGCGGAAAGCTCACAGGTTGTTGAAAAACGGATGACTGATGTACTGACTGAAATTGCAAAGAAACACCAGCGTAAAGGTGGTAATGTTCTAGTAGTAAGTTCAGGCATGTCGATTAACTTATTTTTATCAACACAGAATTTCCCTTCTTTTGAAGGTAAAGGATTAGCTAATGATTCTGTAACTAAACTAATTTATCAAAATGGCAAATTTAAGTTGTCTGGAGAAATTGGTAGTTTGGAATACTATAACAATGGCATGAAAGCTAAATAAAAAGAAGTATGACTTCGTTAAAAGCCTCGAAATTAAGTAATCTTAACTTCGGGGTTTTTATTATGTAGTCAGAAGATAAGACTAAAAACCTAAATAAAGCACTTGTCCAATTGGATAGCTAGCTGAATTAATGAAGAAGATAATTTGAGTAATGAGCAAAAACAAAAGGCGGCTTTTGCCGCCTTTTTATTTGCAATTACTGTGAATACCTAAATTAAAACTTAGTTGAATATTCCATGTCTTTGAATTGATGATGAGCATATTTTTTGGTTAACTTCTTGGCTCTAAAGTACTGACTGGTTACCTTGAAGTTTTTCGGATTAGCTTCGAACATGACGCGGTACTTCTTACCTTTGATTGTTTCGGTACGGCAAGTAATAGCAATGTCATCTTTTTGGATAGGTTCAGATAATGGATAGCCTAAGATAGCCCATGTGATGCCAGCATTACTTACCCACGTTCTACGCGTAGCATGGAGATACAATCTATTTGCTACACATTTTTTCTTCCATTCTTCAGGCATTTGCCACGGATAGTTATGCGTACCTTTTACATAACCGTATTCCACAATAGTGCAGTTGCCATAAACGTCACCAAAACCTTCACGGATAATGTAACGGTAATCACTTTTACCGCCCCAATAACCTTTCCAGCTCTTAGGAAAAACATCCTTTTTTAAGGCGCCATATTCATTACCAGTTTCTACTGCAATTTCTGGAGGTGTAAGCACGGTTTCATCTTCACTGCTTGCATTAACATCTCTAGCACTGGCTGCTAAACCAATGCTTCCAATTCCTAGAAAAATTGCCGCAAGGGAAATAAGTTTTATTAGTTTTGCTTTTTTCATAATTGACCTCAAATATTCTGTAAATAAATGCTTATTAACAAGTATGATTATACAGCAAATTATTTGTAAAAATAAAAGCACATACACTAATTTGTCATCTTGGTGTTTTCATCAATCATTCTTTGACAGCTTTTGCTAAGCTCGGTCATACCAATTAGAGAAAGTTGTTCAACTTCTTTTTGGCAATTATCGATGTAGACTTGCTTTGGTTCATCGTGATACTTAAGCAGATTTTCTAAAATCAATAAGAGCATTTTGCTGAAACAAGTAATTGGTTTAGTTGGAACTTGCTTGGACATCTCAATCAGCTCCCAAGCATCAGTATGCTTGTCCTCGCTTATGCACATTTCAATCATATTAATTAAAATGCCTAAAACAATAAATTGAGTGTCCTCGGCATTACTATTTTTAAATTGGCGAAAAATTTTCTTAGTAATCACTAAATCGCTACCAAAATCATAAAAGTACATAAAGTTCAAAAAAATGGTTATTGTATCTCTATCGAAATTTTCGGCATTAAAGAATTTACTTTTTAATTCACTCTTTTCTTTTGAACTTAGCTTTTCAGTTGTTTGTTCTATTATTGCTAACACTGAATCAACACGCAGCAAGAGCTCATCTTTATCTGCAAAAGTACTATTAATAATTGTTTGTTTGATTTCTTTTAGGTGTTTAAGGTCGCAATCATAATAAGCATCGGTGATTTGAGTAATTATTTCTTTTTCTAGTGCATCATTTGATTTGGCTTGGTAATCAATTTCATCAAAAAAAGACGCAAGATTAACATGATTTCGTCTTAATAATTCAATTAAATCTTCCGCTGAAATACGGCTTAAGCCCTTTTCAACTTTTGAATAAAAGGACGGACTGATAATCTCGCCAATCCAAGAACGTTGTGTTTTACCCGCCTTAATTCGATACTCTTTAAGTAAATTGCCGATAGTCATTTTTAGTATATCCTTAAAAGCACTGTTTCATATATGACACTTTTTAATTTAAAATTCTAACTCAAATATAATAATTGTAAAGAAGTACATTTAGGAGTGAAAAGATGATTGTTTTTTTAAGAAATAAAGAATACCGCAAGTTTTCGATTGCCAGCATCTTATCAAGTGCGGGAGACATTCTATTTTATTTGGCTTTAATGACCTATGCCAGTCGGTTAAAAAATTACTCACTTGCATTGTCGTTAATTGCAATTTCTGAGTCTATTCCACGCCTTTTATCTAGCTTTGGCGGTTATTTTGCAGATCGCACAAACAATAAATTTTCTAAGATTGTTTGGCTGGCAATGATTAGAGGAGCGCTCTATTTATTGGTTGGTTTTCTATTCAGTCAAAATATTGCTGGCTGGAACTTAGTAATGACCGTAATTGTGATTAACTTTATTTCAGATACCCTTGGAACATATTCAAGTGGACTAAGTACACCTTTAATTGTTGATTTAGTTAAAGAAGATGAAGTTGGTGAAGCAGAGGGTTTTACTACCGGAGTGTCGCAAGTAATTACACTGATTAGTCAATTTATTGGTTCAGGGTTACTACTGTTTATGTCCTATTCTGTGCTAGCTGTTATTAATGGACTAACATTTATCGTAGCAGGTTTGATTTATCGTAGTATTTCGCGGAAGCAGCACAAGGATACAGCACAAGATAAAGTCCAAGAAGTAGACGATAGAAGCTACTGGGCAACAATGGCTTTGGCTTTAAAACAAGTAAAAAAGGCCGGTGGACTTTTGACCACTGTTTTAGTTATTGCATTACTGAATGGCGTTTTAAGTACGATTGAGCCTCTATTGTCAATCGTAATAGCTGGGAATCGTCAAACAATGCTAATCGGTACATATAGTTTTACAATTGCTCTAGTTGGCGCAATGGCAGGCGTCGGAGCAGCTTTAGGCAGCATTGCTGGAACTAGATTATTCAAAAATATTTCCCTTTATTTAGTTGTCTTACTTGCAAACGTTGCAGCTACCTTTGTCTGTATTTCAATTATGGGTAAACAATTAATTTGTTGCCTGATTACTTATTGTTTAATGGGTTTTTTTGCCGGAATTGCAGGTCCCAAATTAACGCAATGGCTAGTTACTACAGTTGACCGTAAAATTCTGGCATCATCGGTTGGCCTAATAAACACGGTTTTACTGGTTGTTAGCCCGTTAATGACAACTGCCTTTACAACTTTATCGGCTGCTACGCAAGTTAACTACGCTGTGCTAGGCTTATTAATACTGAGTCTGTTAACTTTTGTAGTTACTATCATTGTAATGAATAAAACAAAAGCAAAGCCAGCTGCAAAATAAGATGGACGATAAAAAAGCTAACCAGAAATTTCTGGTTAGCTTTTTACTTGCTAGTGTTTTTCTTTAAACTGAAAAAGATAATGAGCATAAAGTTGATTAATAGGGTAAAGCCAGTCGTCCAAAAGACGGTTGCATAATTAAACAAACCTGAAATAGTTGATCCCATTAATGAACCAAAAACGGAACCGACAGCTTGGAACGATTGGTTGTAACTGAAGATTCGACCAAAACTTTCTGCTGGGGTATTAAGTGTCAATACAGTTTGAGCTGCAGGAAGCATCGCGGCACTGGCAATACCGAGTAGAAAACGTAACCCTGCAAGGGCCCAAGGAGAATTAGTTAAAGCCATTGGTACAAACAGAATTGCACCAACGATTAAGCCAAGACGTAAAATTTTTAGCGGGCCAATTTCATCCATTTTATGACCAATTTTTGAGGCGGCAAGTAAAGTTCCAAGGCCAGGAGTAGCAGCCACTATTCCGGCGACAAAGGCGATATTTTTACTGTTTGGCATCATTGATTTAACGTATAGCGAAACAATCGGATCAATCGACATGTTGGCAGCTTGCACTAATAGGGTGGTGATGAACATTACAAAAATCAATTTAACGTTAGGTAGAGTATGAATAATTTCCTTCATTGGTTTCATTTCTTCACGCGAAATTGGCGTAAATTTCTCTTGTACTAGGAAGGTTGAGCCAAGAAAAACTAGTACCATTAAAAAACCCGTAATGAAGAAAGGAATACGGTAACCCCAAGCACCGCCAAGCCAGTTGCCAAAAAAGTTTGATAACACGCCACCAAGCAGTGGGCCGACAAGGTTGCCAGCAGTCCCTGCTGTCATCATCTGGCTCATTACCCAACCACTTTTTCTATGCGGTGTTTCGCCAGCAATAAGTGCTGTTGCGTTGTTAATATAACCGGAAAAAGCTCCTTGAATGAATCTCATCACAATGATATAAATCGCGTTTGGTGCAAATCCGGTTGCCGTAATAGTTAAGGCCATGACGCCAGAAGCTCTCATACACATGAGTTTACGCCCCTTACGGTCAGCAAGGTTTCCCCAATAAGGTGATACTATTGCCTGGGCAATAAAGGTCATTGCAAATGCAAGACCGGAGTACATACTGATTTGAAACTTGCTGTAATGCCCTAAATCAGCAATGAAAAGCGAAATGAAGGGCATTGTCATGGAATACCCCATACCGGTAATAAAACAACCTAACCATAGGGTATAAAAGGCTTTATGCCATCCGTCGGGTAATTGATCTGAACTTTTCAAAATATCCTCATCTTTCTTTTTAAAATTTTCAAAAAAACAACATCTTTTTTTATTCTAGCACAATAAAATTGCTAAAAATTTATAAAAAAGCGCAACCTCGAATTAAAAACGTGCTAGGATATTGTTTCTGAAAGGAAGAGGTGTTGTATGAGTCAGGATTCACACATGACAAGACGAGAGTATCGTAAAAAACATGCCAGTGAGCGGCAAGAAGTGCCCAATCGGTCCGCTGAAAACAAGTTGTCTGACCAGGATACTGCTTCGACAACACGTACTGAATATCGTCATTTAAAACTAAATTTCTGGGAAATTTTTTCAGACCGGCCTTATGTTGCTGTAGCAATAGTTGTTTTGGCTATTTTCTTTGTAATGGCTAAGTTATGGTGGCTGCTGGCAATTCTAGCAGTCATTGTTGGTGTAGGAATTTTTATTATCGGTCACAGTCATCATCCCGACCGTGTCCTCAGCCTTGAGTTTAAAATGAAGGCTTCACGTAAATTAAATATGTTACGTGCACTTCAATTTGGTGGCTCGGTTTTGATGTTTCTAGCTACTTATATGAAAAAAGTGGTAACGGTTAACTTTCCGGCCGCTGGTTCAACTGATGGCTTACAAGTGATTCAGAGCATTTTATCTAACCGTGGTGGAGTTTATGGCCAACAAGGTTCGTACTTGTTAAACTTGCTCAATACTTTCACTGGGGGACAGCTTTGGGGTAAATACCGTTATGCAGCTAATAGCGCACAAATGATGAATAGTGGCGCCGGTCGGTTGATTATTATGTGGGTTTTATTATTGATGATTGCACCTGCTTTTTGTGTTTTAGCGCAATTTTTTAGAGAACCATATTCCCGTAACACCGCTCTAGTTGCCTCAATCGTTGCAATGGTCAGCTTTGTATTAACGCCACGTTTACTCAGCAAGTGGATTGTAGAATATGCAATGGAGAACCGAATGGCTAATGAGCAGGCAAAAGCAGCAATTAGCATCGGTCCAATGGCATATGTCGCAATACTTTGTGCAGTTTTGGTCCTAGTAATTTCAATTTATCGAGCAATTAAAGGGGATCATTTTGAATAACGTAAAAAGCAACAAACTAACAAATTTGCTAGTTTGTTGCTTTTTTAGCACTATTTTTTATCAATTATCGTTTAGCACGATAGAAAATTATTTCGCGCGCTGCAATCATTGAACCGGAAGAGCGATGAACAGTCAAGCGAACTGATTTGGCGCGCACATCACGCAAACCAATTACCTTATTTTTACTGTCTGCTTTCCAGGCTACATGGTCTGCATACACATGGTAGTTTTCGTTATCAGTTGAAACTGCCAGACTAATTTCGGTTGGGTCACCTTCATGATCAATGTTGCGTGGAACAAAGGCCATACGACTTAATTTTTCAACGTCGCTAAATTTGAAAGTCAATTCTAAGGGATGTTCGGGGCTTACCGGTTCACTTGTTTGCCACTCGCTAGCCAGCTTTAGGTCTGTTAGGTAATCAAGTGGATGATTAGCTTTACTGGTAAAATTACTTGCAACAGAAATTTCTTGGATGGCATAATCTTCTGCAGCGTGTTTAGTAATTACACCAAAAAGATCGGACCATTCAGAAACTTTATTGCCAATTACGTAACGCATTCGAATAATGTAGCGCGTGTTAGGAAGCAATTCGTGGAACGTGAAACTAGTGCCTTCGATTCCTTCGTAGAGAAGATTGTTAATTTCAACTTGTACTTTGGCAGGATGAGTCCAAGCTAACTCAAATGAATGAGCTGAAATTTTGCTTGAAGCAACTGACGGCAGTTTAGGTGAAGGTAAAACACCACTTGTAATTTCGTGTCCCAAAACTTCACTACTGTATGAGAAATCACGAATGATAACTTCAATTTTTGTAGTAGCGACGGGATGATTTGCTAACTTAATTTGAAGTGCAGTTTGTTTTGGCAAATGATACTGCGAGAATTCAGGCAAACTATAGTTAGTATTGTAAAAAATTCCTTCACTTGCGTGATCAAACGCATCGAGTGTGCCGTATACCTGGAGGGGTACGATTTGATCATTAACCCTAACTTCAACATTTTCAGGATAAGCATCGCACATCAAAGTTAGAGCTGTTGGCTGGTCACTTTCTAGCCCAGGATATTGGCCTTCAGTAGGCTCGACTGTAACAACCAATTTTTCTTCGTCAAATGAACTAGTGATTCTTGTCTGGCTGTGATTACTTTCAAAATCAACTGTGCCATTATCATCATAGGTCACACCATGACTAGTACCTTGTGGATAAATGACATAATCTCGCTTGCCAAAGTTGAAGATACTGCCACCACGGACAAAAACAGGTAGGTGCCAGGTTGGATATAAAAGATTATTGTAAACCCGACCACCGGCGTACTTTTGGCCAGTGAATAGGTCAATCCACATTGTTTGCTTGCCCGGTAAGTAAAGATTGTCCTTAAGTGAATCGCCTTGCTCATTTTCGCGCCCGCTGGTAATTGGTGCAATTAACAGGTTATCGCCGAGCATGAACTCGCTACTAAACATCTCAGTATAATTGGTGCGCTCTTCAGGGAAATCGATAAATAAGGGACGCACAATTGGCTGGCCCAGTCTTGCTTGGGCGTTGAGAGTATAAAGGTAACTTTGCAGGCGTTGGTGCAATTGTAAGTATGCGTGATTAATATCCGTAATTTTACGATTATAAGCAAACGGTGTTTTGCTGTATTGGCCTTGATCATCAAGATTGAATAGTAGGGGTGTAAATGCCTTCCATTCAAAATCACGTACAGTAATTTGGGCGTTACCACCACCAACTGTACCGTCTACTGCTGCACCAGCAAGTGGCTGACCTGATAAGTTAGAGCCAACAAGACCGGCAACTTGAGTGGCAATATTTTCCCAATTACCGCCAACATCGCCATATATAAGTGCGGCATCTTTTTGTGTGCCTACAGAACCATTATCACTGAAAACAATAGCGCGCTTGTCTTGCAACTGATTTTGCAACTTAGCATTATCCGAGTCAATTAAATCAGCATCTGATGTAAAGGCAAAAGTGGTTTTTTCAGGTAGTGCAAGATCATCTTGGTGCCAAAAGCCAGGAGCAACTTCTTGATTAACTGCATAATCATTGAAAAAGGCTAAAGCATCATTTGCGGCTGTGACATTATAATTAGGTACAAACCAACTTAACTTAAAGTGGGCTTTTTGATAGCGATCAATCATTGCACGCGCAGAGAAATGATAGTTTTCTTCTCCGTTGAGGGAAGCCTTATGGGATGCAAGTTCTTGGTTTTTGGTCCGTGTGTAAAAATTACCGTCAATTTTAGTTGCGTTACGAACGGCAGCCTTACTTGGCTGCCACATGGTTGTATAGAAGTTGCCGATATGCCCTAATCCTAGTGCGTATTTTGGCAACATTGCAGGCTTACCGGTTAAGCGATAAAACTTGCTGAGTATTTCTTGTGGTGTAGAACCTAATAAATAAAAGTTGTCGAATAGCTGATCCTTGTGACTAATCGTAGTAATCTTAGAGTCAGTTTTACCAAAATCATAAGTTCCAGCTTGCGAGGTATTACGTAATTCACCGTAACCTCTGTTTGACCAGAAAAATGGCACTTCACTAATGACGCCACCTTTTCCAGTAATATGGTCGCGTGTAATTTTGATTTTTCTACCTTTATGACTGAAATAGCCGTTCTGCAAGCCGCCACCAAAATAGAATTCGTTTTTATCTTGATCTAAAAATTCAGTCGTCTGTTGTGTGCCAACTTCAATTGGACTGGATTGTGCCATACGTGTTCCATGCAATGTTTCATCGAAAATACTCATGATAGCCGGTTTTTGCCAAAAAATGATTTGATAATTACCGGAATGAATAATTAAGGAATCATTTGTTGCACGGACACGTGATTTCTCAAAGACATTGTTATTAAAATGTTCAAACTGAAAAAAAGCGGAATTTTCTTCATTAAATTGTTGCTTTGGATCAAGTAAAAGACGGAAAATACCATCAGCCAAGATATAAAAGCGGGCAATTTCCCCTGTTTCAAAGTGCAATTCGTAATAGTTATCGCGCTTGCTTGCACCTGTTAAAGCTCCAATTTGATGTTTATCTGTTTGCGGTTCTTGTATCATAATTTTTGCTTCCTGTTTAGTCTTCTTATACCTATTATAACTAAAAATCGAAAACTTTCCGTTATATTTATAATTCATCTGGTAATGACCAGTCTATTAGTCTAAAATTGATTTTGAAAGCGAATTTACAAGTTTTAAAAGAAAGGCAAAAATTATGACCTATTATATTCACGCAGATAAATTTTTCCTTGAAAATGTAACGGAAGACGGCGGCTATCTAGAAATCCAGGATGACGGCAAGTTTGGCTTTTATTACTCGGAAGATGAAAAGCCTGAAGGTAAAATTGTCGAATATACTGGTAAATGGATTGCTCCCGGACTAGTTGATACACATGTTCACGGTTCACTAAAAGAAGATGTAATGGTAAGTGAGTGGGATGGAATCAACCGTCTTTCTGAAGGCTTTTTACGTTCCGGTGTTACTAGTTGGCTACCAACGACCTATACTGCTGATGAAGTCACTCTGACTAGAATTTGTCAGATGTTTGGTGCACATAAAGGTGAAGAAACTGGTGCAAAAGTCCAAGGTTTACACTTCGAAGGACCATACTTTACTGCTGAACATGCTGGGGCAGAAAACCCTAAGTACTTACTAGACCCTAGTGTTAAGCAATTTAATGACTGGCGTGACCAATCTGAAGGTTTACTAAATAAAATCTCACTTGCTCCAGAACGGGCAGGCGCTAAAGAATTTGTTCGCACAGTGACAAAAGAAGGCGTTGTTGTATCATTAGGTCACTCAAGTGCTACTTATGATCAAGCTAAAAGATGTGTTGAAGCGGGTGCAACTATGTTTACCCATACTTTCAACGGAATGCCTGATCCATCACATCATGATTCTTCAATTTCCAACGCAGCAATGGACTTACATAATGTGACTGATGAATTAATCTGTGACGGTCACCACGTTAAGGAGGAAATGGTACGCTCGTTAATTAAGGTTAGGGGCTCAGAGCACATTTGTTTAATTACTGACTGTATGGAAGCAGGAATGATGCCTGATGGCGACTACATGCTTGGCGAATTACCTGTATATGTTAAAGATGGTATGGCTCGCTTAAAAGATGGCGATAATCTTGCCGGCAGTATTTTACAGTTAAATACTGCAGTGAAAAATGTTGTTGACTGGAATGCAGCGACTCCTGAAGAAGCTATAATGATGGCATCTTATGTTCCAGCTAAAAGTGCTAATGTCCTAGACAAATGTGGTTCGATTGCACCTGATAAGGCTGCAGACTTCATTGTTTTGAACCCAGACATGACTTTAAGTGAAACTTATTTGAATGGTAAATCACGTTACAAGGCTTAAGCTCAAAAATAAAAGCACCATGGTTTTAAAATCATGGTGCTTTATTTGTTGAGGAATTATTTTCTTTCCTGAATCTGCCAATTTAAAATTAGTATACTTTATCAAAACTAGTGCAACTAAAATTACACAAACAGTTTTAAATAATATTTATAGATTGATATGATTAATAATTAAAAAAGTAGAGTTAATGTTAGTAGGAGAAAAAATGATTATCAACGTTTTACAACACACCCCAAATGAAAGACCAGGCTCAATTGAAGCGTGGGCAAAACAACATCATCATGATTTTTATGTTTATCATCCATACCAATTTGGTATCTTACCAACAGCACAGCAAACTGACTTTTTAGTTATTTTGGGCGGACCAATGAGTCCAAATGATGACTTACCATGGATTGCGCAGGAACGGCAGTTAATTAAGGAGCTGCTAGATAAAGATGTTCCTATTCTGGGTGTTTGTTACGGTGCACAGCAAATTGCTAAAACGCTAGGTTGCCAGATAAAAAAGGCACCAGTAAAAGAAGTAGGTTGGGCACCAGTTGAATTACAGTCAGACAAGATTAGTGATTTGCCACAAGAACTAACTGTTTTACATTGGCATGAAGAAATGTTCGAAATACCTGAAGAAGTTGATGTGCTTTTTTCTAACGAAAATTTGACCAATCAAGGATTCGTTTTAGGTCACAAAGCTGTCGGACTGCAGTTTCACTTGGAACCTGAACAAAACAATATCAATGAAATTGTAGTAAATGATGCACAGTACATTGAAGGCTCCGTCTTAAACCAAACAGCAGAGCAGATTATTAGTAAATCAATACCTGTCGCTAATAGAGAGGCAATGTTTAGTATTTTAAATTATCTTGCCAAGGCTAATTAATTGTTATTGCAAAAATAAGATTTAAATTTGCCTTATTTTTATAGTTAACACAAAAAAGCTCTATCGGTGAAATAGAGCTTTTTTGTATGAATCCAGATGGATATCAATTAATTATTCATGATTATTTTATCACGATGCGCATTAATATACAGCACCATCGTAGAAATTGAAACGTGCTTTGTCGAAGTCAAAGTCCTTAAGTTCGCTAATTTTAATTGCGTTATCGCAAACGCCCCAGCTCATTAAGTTAATTGGCTTACCGTAATCTTCGTCAGGGATAACTAAGACAATGTATTTACCTTGGCTCATTGCATAACCAAGTTCCATCCCAAGACCAACATCTTCTTCTTCAGGTAAGTAAACACCAATCATGATGTCACTTGCTTTAATACCTGTTAAATCACCACGGTAGGTTGCAGTTGCCCATTCACGGTCATGTAAGTATTCTGGGTGCTTACCAACATCGATTCCCTTGTATTGGTTGTCAAGTGGGATATAGCTATTTTCAAGGTCAATGGTTGGGTTAGCGTCTAGAGCTTTCATCGCATCTTGGTAAGCTTTATTTTGTTTTTCGTTGAACCAGCCAGCACCAAAGTAAACAGTCTTTGCTTTGTTCATTTGTGTCTCCTTTTTAATATTAATTCAGATAAATTTTACGCAACTTACTGATCTCTTCATCAGTTATTTTCATCATATCATGTAAATAGTTTTCAACGCCACCATAATTTCGTTGTAATGTTTCAATAACATGATCAATATATTCGGGATGCACAGTTTGTAAGTCTTTTAGGTTGCTTAAGCCTGCTTCGTTTGCGCCCTCATCTTTTGCTTTTTGAAGAAGACTGTTAACAAAGTCTGTTGTTGCGGCATTGGTGAAAAGATAGTCTTGCTTAATTGTGTCTAGCGGAACGCCTAAGGCAGTTAGTGCCAAAAGTGCCGCAAAACCAGTTCTATCTTTGCCGGCTGTACAGTGAAAAATCACGCTACGGTTTTCTTCATCATTTGCAAGCAAGACATCGAAGAATTTTCGGTAAGCACGTTGTGCTGATTCACTTTTAATCATGTCATCGTAGGCGATAAACATATGATTATAGCCATCTTTAGGGTTTTGATTATCTTGACTTAAGACTTCGTCAATTCCTTTTGATGACTCAGTCAAGTCCTCACTGAAAACAGGGTCAAAATCATAAGTAGCACCTTCTGGGACACGATCAGGTTCACGTTCAACTTCATCTTTACTTCTGAAGTCAACGACGTATTTTACGCCGTAATCTTGTAGATACTTAAGGTCGTTTTCATCAAGTGATGCTAAGTTAGCAGTTCTGATTAATTTATGCTTCTTAATCATTTTGCCGTCTTTAGTTTGATAGCCGCCTAACTCACGAAAGTTACGGCCATTTTTGATGTTAAGTAATTGATTTTCTAATTTTATCGTCATTGCATTCTCCACCCTTACTTTCTGACATAAAATCCATTTTAACAATAAAGCTATGTCCAAACAATTATAAAAAAAGTAACTGCTAGCGAAACTATGTTAAAATAAGCTTAGAAAGAATTTCTAAAGGGTGAGGACACAAGTATGAAACAAGACAAAATTTTAGTTCCAGTTGACGGTTCAGAATCAGCTGAAAGATCCTTTGATAAAGCAGTTAAAATTGCAATGACTGAAAATGCCCACGTTGATGTTCTAAATGTCATTGATACTAGACAATTTTTAGGGGAAATGCAGGATACACTAATTACGGGTGATACTGTTTATCAGATGACACAAGATGCAGAAAAGTATCTTAAGAGTCTGAAGACTTGGGCTCATGACAACCTAGGTTTTGATGATCTTGATTACCATATCCGCTATGGCAGTCCAAAAGCTATTATTTCCTATGACTTTATTAAAGATCATCATAATAATTTGATTATTATGGGAGCTACTGGTCTTAACGCGGTTGAGAGAATGTTAATGGGTTCAGTAACAGAATACGTTAACCAGCATGCATTGGCTGATGTACTTATTGTACGTACGGACGTTGATAATAAGCCACTTAAATAATCTTGAATTTAAAAATTTAAGGCATATACCTTGGTGTATGCCTTTTTGTATCGTAAAAAAGTTGTTGCACCTTTGTTCGTGATTGTTATATTTTTAAAACAATAATTTAAATATTATCGCCAATTTTGTGTAAAATCGCGAATATTTATGATATTATTTTATTGTAACGAACGTAATGCTGCTTTTTGAGAAAGGTGCCGAAAAATGAGAACAAAGAATGTAACAAATAAATTTTTGGGGCAACTACAACTTTTTTCAATGGCAGACTTATTTGTTCATTTTGCTAATAACAATATCAAACAGAGCTTGGTGTAGTCGGAAACATCGTGCTCTTTTTTGTTGGGATTTTTACCACTTGTGAAAGAAGATGAAGTAATAATACGAATTAATCATCTGAAAAATTGATAACAAACAGATTGTCGAAATATCGTTAGTTTTAAGGAGTAAAAAATGAAATTGTCTAAAGTTAAGAAATTTCTGTTAGCACTTTTCTTATTGTTTTTAACCGCTGGCTTAACTGCCTGCTCAAGTGGTAAATCAACTTCAAAAAGTGATGGTACGCCAAAGTCACTGAATGTCCAATTTGTTCCTAGTGTCGGTGCCAACAAGCTCGAAGCTCGTGCAAAACCAATGGAAAAATTATTATCAAAACGTCTAGGCATTCCAGTTCATGTTTCAATGTCAACCGACTATAACGGTTTAGTAGAAGCAATGAAGTCAAAGAAAGTTGAAGTTGGTTTCTTACCATCTGATGCATACATTTTGGCTCATAAACAAGGTGCGGCTGACTTGCTTTTGCAATCAGTTCGCTATGGCATTAAACAGCCGGGCGGTGTAGCAACTAAGAAACTGGTTAGCTCATACAGAAGTGAAATTTTAGTCAAAAAAGGTTCATCAATTAAGAGCTGGAGGGACTTAAAGGGTAAGTCAATTTCTGTTCAAGATGTTACTTCTGATTCCGGTTATGTTTTCCCAGTAGCAGAATTGAAGAAAAAGGGACTCGATGTAACTAAGAGCTGCAAGATTGTTTCAGTTAAGGGTGCAGACCAAGGTGTACTAAACGTACTTAATGGCGACACTGATGCAGCCTTCGTCTTTGAAGATGCCCGCAACAACGTTAAGGCTGACGAACCTAAGATTATGGATCAAGTTGTGCCAATCTACTTCTCACAAAGAATTCCCAATGACACAATTTCGGTTATTCCAAGTTTGCCAAAAGCTTTCCAAAAGAAGTTAGCTAAGGCATTCATTTCGATTGCTCATTCTAAAGAGGGTAAGAAAATTATCGAAAGTGTCTATAATCAAGAAGGATATACCTACGCTAAAGACAGTGATTACGATATCATTCGTGAATATAACAAGATCATTGCCTCAACTAAAAAATAAACCAGACTAAGTTATTATTTGGAACGCATTTACCTTAAATTTGGTCTCAGACGAAGTTTTCTGATTAAATTACTTTTCTAAAGGAAACATTTCTGCTATTATTTGTAAGAATAATTTACGGACTGTCGAAAGGGGAGTTAGAGGCATGCAAAAGTATGGATTGCGTACAGCATTCATCAAAGACATTGTTGGCAGCTCTTTTCGTTCCCTTAAAAAAGAGGGTAATGTTCGTTTCTTAATTAATAATGTTATTACCAAAAGACTTAGTATAATTCACGTTACGTGTTAATTAGATTAGGTCTTTTTTTATGTCTGGGAGGGCACGATGAAGAAATTTAAAAAAGTTTTAGCTGGTGCAGCCGTTATGTTAGTTGCATTAATGGCTACTGCATGTTCTGGTAAAAGCAAGAGCGATAACAGTAGTAGCAATGGCACACCAAAGTCATTGAACGTTCAGTTTGTTCCTAGTCAAGCTGCTACTGAACTTGAGTCACGCGCAAAGCCTTTGGAAAAGATGTTATCTGATCGCTTAGGCATACCAGTTCACGTTTCAATGTCAACTGACTACAACACGGTTGTCGAAGCGATGAAATCCAAGAAAGTTGATGTTGGTTTCTTGCCACCAAGTGGTTATGTGCTAGCACACGAGCAAGGTGCTGCTGATGTCTTATTACAAGCACAAAGATACGGCGTTAAGCAACCTGGCGGCCGTCCAACTAAGGACTTAGTTAATTTCTACCGTGCTGAAATTTTAGTTAAAAAGGGTTCAGGAATTAAGTCATGGAAGGACTTAAAGGGTAAATCAATCTCCATCCAAAGCCCAACTTCTTCAGCTGGTTACGTTTACCCAATCGCTGAATTGAAGGAAAAAGGTCTTGATGTTAAGAAGAGCTGTAAGCTAGTTACTGTTACAGGACAGGACCAATCAGTTTTGAACGTTTTAAACGGTGACACTGATGCAGCATTTGTCTTTGAAGATGCACGTACAATTGTGAAGAAAGACAACCCTAAGATTATGGATCAAGTTGTGCCAATCTACTTCACTAAGCCAATTCCAAATGACACAATTTCTGTTGTTCCAAGCATGTCTAAATCATTCCGTAAGAAGTTAGCAAATGCATTTATTGATATCGGTAAATCCAAGAAGGGTAAGAAGATTATCGAAAGCATTTATACTCACGAAGGATACGTTCCAAGTAAGGACAGCGACTTCGATACTGTTCGTAAGTATGACAAAATTGTCGCATCAACTAAAAAATAAGAGATAAAGGAAGTTTATAATGGCAGATTCTGCAGTTAAGCCAGTAATTGAATTAAAAAACGTTAAAAAGGTCTATGGCAAAGATGTTGTTGGTTTGAAGGACATCAATTTAACGATCAATAAGGGTGAATTTGTCGTTATTGTCGGCTTGTCTGGTGCTGGTAAATCAACACTTCTGCGCTCAATTAATCGGTTAATTGATATTACTGAAGGCGATATTCTAATTAATGGTGAGTCAATTACCAAGGCTAAGGGAAAAGAATTACGGATGTTGCGTAGAAATATCGGTATGATTTTCCAAAGTTTTAACTTGGTTAAACGTTCAAGCGTTTTGCGCAATGTTTTGACAGGTCGCGTTGGTTATTACCCAACCTGGAAGAGTACTCTCAACCTCTTTACTAAAGAAGACAAGCAACGCGCTTATGATGCATTGCAACAAGTTGACCTTGCAGACAAGGTTTACACACGCGCTGATGAGTTGTCCGGTGGACAGCAACAACGTGTGGCAATCGCACGGGTGCTAACGCAAGATCCTGATATTATTCTGGCTGATGAGCCAACTGCTTCACTTGACCCACAGACTTCGCGTCGTGTGATGCAAGACTTAAAGATGCTTAATGAAAAGCATGGCATGACCGTGGTAATTAACTTACACAGTGTTGAATTAGCACAAGAATTTGGTAAACGGGTTATCGGTGTCCGTGCCGGTGAAATCATTTACGATGGCAAAATGAGTGAAACACCTAAAGAAACATTTGATCAAATCTATTCCGGTGGTGACCAAGATGAGTAGTACTGAAGAAGAAACTCTAATGACACTGCCAAAGAAAAAGTTCAAAATTTTGAACTTATTCTGGATTATTCTCTTTGTTGTTGGTTTAGTTGTTTCAACCAAAGTAACCAAAACCAGCTTAGGCGCACTTTTTGCTAACTTTGGTCAATTTGCGGATATCTTTTTGCAAATGTTGCATCCAAATTGGTCATACTTAGGTGCGGTTATTCCGTTAATCCTTGAGACCATTAAAATGGCAATCTTGGGAACAGTAATCGGATCAATTCTTGCCTTTGTTTACTCGTTGTTGATTGCTCGCAACATTGTTAAAAATAAGACAGTGACTGGCATTTTAAGAGTCATTATGAACATTATTAGAACGGTTCCTGACTTGCTTTTAGGTGCAATATTTGTAGCAATTGTTGGTATTGGACCTGTTGCAGGTATCTTAGCTTTAGCAATTTGTACGTTTGGGATTGTTGTTAAGTTGTTCTATGAAGCAATCGAAACAATTGATCCTGGTCCAATTGAGGCCTTAACTGCGGTTGGTGCTAATAAGTTGCAAATCATTGTGTTTGCTGTTTTGCCACAGGTTATGACTTACTTTATTTCATACTGTTTATACGCATTTGAAATTAACGTTCGTGCATCGACTGTCTTGGGTTATATCGGTGCCGGTGGTATTGGACTTTACTTGCAAGAAACATTGCAGGTCTTCGATTACCCTAAGACCGGTACAATTATCATTGCAATTATTTTAGTCGTAGTTCTTATTGACTATGTTTCTTCTAAATCAAGGGAGGCGTTGATGAAATAATGGATACTTCAATGAAAAAACTGTCTCCTAAGCCAGTCGATCAGAAAAAGTGCATAGCGCATTGGGCACTGGCAATCGTAACCATTCTACTGATTGTTTGGTCATGCACTGGCATTGATTTTGGTGGAATTAAGCAAACTGCGGGTCAAATTGCAGGTGCCATTTTCTCTGGTATTTTCCACCCAGATTGGTCGTATGTCTATAATGGCACGGGTGAAGATTTGGTTTCGCAATTGTGGGATACCGTCTGCATTGCCTTTTTAGGAACTTTTATTTCGGCAATTATCTCTTTACCGTTTGCCTTCTGGGCAGCACATACAAGACACAAAAAGTGGTATGTCTCACGGGTTGGTAAAATTGTCTTGGCGATTATTCGGTCATTTCCAGAAATTGTTTTGGCCTTGATGTTCATTAAAGCTGTTGGCCCGGGTTCAGCAGCCGGTGTTTTGGCCTTAGGTTTCCACTCGGTCGGGATGCTTGCTAAACTATTTTCAGAAGCAATTGAAAACTTGGAAGATGGTCCTAACGAAGCAGTTACTGCCGCTGGTGGTTCAAAAACCAATGTGGTCATGTTTTCGATTTTACCAAACCTCTTGCCAGCCTTGATTTCCAATACTTTATACCGATTTGATGTTTCGATTCGTTCGGCATCGGTTCTTGGACTGGTTGGTGCCGGTGGTATCGGCTATCCGTTAATCATCGCCTTACAATACCGGCAATGGAATCGGGTAGGAATTATCCTGCTTGGTATTATCATCATGGTAATTGTCATTGACTGGATTTCCGGTTGGATTCGGAAGAAGTTAGTTTAAAAATAAAACGATTTAACCAATTAAAAAAGTTGGACTACTCAAGAAGTAGTCCAATTTTTTGTTTAACCCTGATATTTGAATGAACAAGTTTCAAGGTGATCGTTGATTAAGCCAACGGACTGTAAAAATGAGTACAGTGTAATCGGGCCAACAAAAGAAAAGCCGTCCTTCTTCATTTGTTTAGCCATTTGTGCGGTAATTTTACTGGTGCTGGGTACTTCTTCGGCAGTTTGCGCATGATGAACAATTGGCGTTTTGACAAACTGCTGCAAGTAATGAGCAAAACTGCCTTCTTTGGCATCAACTGCTAGAATCGCCTTTGCATTTTTGAGCGTAGCCGTGATTTTCATCTTGTTACGGACAATTGAACTGTCTTGCATTAAAAGTGCAATGTCATCATCAGTCATTTTTGCCACTTCTGCTGGTGCAAAGTTTTTAAAAGCCCTTTGGAAGTTTTCCCGTTTGTGCAGAATCATTGACCAATTTAGACCTGATTGAAAAAGCTCTAAAGTTAACATTTCAAATAGGTACTGTTCATCAAGATTGAGTTTGCCCCATTCGTGGTCATGATATTGCTGCATTAATGAGTCGTCTTTTGTGCCCCAAGGGCAGCGGATAAGTTCAGACATCGTTAGTCTCCTTTAATAATATTTTTTGCTATCAATATTAGATACGTAAAAAGTTGTTTTTTTCTTTTTAAAATAAATATTATTGGCCCTTATTTAGCGTGAGTAAAATCTGGTTTAAAAAACCCATTAACGAAAGGTAAAATTTTTTCTTACAAAAAGTGCAATAATAGTTTTTTTGGTATAATATAAAATGAACTTTAGGAGGATATCATGGAAAAGTTAGATACAATGACTCTGGCCGATAATTTGGCCGATAATCAAGAAAGTATTTTAAATAAAGAAACAGACTTTGATGTTGAGGCCGTTTATCGTGTGATTGATAATTTGCATGTATTGCACAAGCCAGTTAAAGACTATTTTGGCATGACTCAAGAGCAATACTATGAAACTGAAAGTGACCACAAGCTTACTTTGATTAACTTGTCAGAGCAATTAACTGATTTACATGACCGCATCTTAACTAACCATGTTGACGGTTACGCTGATCAGAATAAAATTAATCTGACTTATAATCATGAAAATCCCTATGAAGACGATTTTTATAATGAGTCAGTTGATTTACACGTGGTTACTTACAGCTTAAAGGTAATCGGTGCTGTTCAAGTAATTGCACCTAAAGTGTTACAAGAAGTATTGTCTAAAGATGCAGTTTTGTCAATCGGCTTAGCAGCCCACGCATTGGCAGATAACGCGTAGTTTCTGAAGCTGTGGCTGATCGCCCGGCTTTTTTCTTTGGGTTGAGGCACAATAATGAATGTTTTTAAGTATTCAATGGGATTATTTGATCGGAAAAATGGGGCTAAAATGCGCCGTCTTTTTAATAAAAGGAAAAATTCACTCGATCCAATGCAGGAATATGTGACGGTCGGTGAATATCATGTTGATACAGCGCAACATACACCCCAAGGTCTGCCATATAATCTGACCGTTTATAAAGATGAAAATGATGTTTTGCATCAGGCACTCAGTTTAGAAAGTGCTGATAACTTAGCGCCAGAATATGTGCGTGAATTTAGTCCTGAATTAGAACGATACCGTGCGTTTGTTAATCGCAAAACGGGGCGTCGTTATATTGTGGAAGAATACCTTGATGAATTCATTAAACGTGTCAAGGAGCGGACGCATGAGGGTAAAAATTCTGTCAATGTTAGTGTGATTACTGATACCCACTATAAGGATAGTAATAGTACGGATTTTTACGGCTGGAATGGGTTAACCCATGTTAACGAATTTTCCTATCTTGATGATTCCGGTTTGCTCGATCTCAAGGTTCATTTGGGGGACTGGATTGACGGCTCTGACACGGGTTTCTTGGGCGAAAGCGAACTAATTAAGTTACGTGACTCGTTTAAATCAACCAAAGTACCGTATCTGATGATTAAAGGCAATCATGACGAAAACGATAAGTATGATGAGCACCATGACTTAAAAGCATCATTCCCCGAGAATGAATTTGAAAAGATCATGTGGCCGGCAATGTATGCACAACCAGGTGTGCACTATATTTCACGCCAGCACGGTGTTTGTTATTATGATGTCGATGATATCCGCTTCATTTCAGTCAATACCACTGACTTGCCATACATTTTAAATGCTCAGGGTCAAAAGCGTTACGATGCCAAAATCACTTTGGCCGTCAGAGAAGATCAGATGGAAGAAATCATCGAAATCTTGGAGCAATCATCCAATAAGAGCATTGTCTTTATGAGTCACGGCAATCCGATTAACCGTAAGGGCTCGAATGCACTTAAGTACAACGGCCGGTCCCTTCACGAACTACTAGTGGCTTTTAACCAGGGCGAAAAAGGGCAAATGCACTCAAGCAGCGGTATCCCACCAGAATTTCGCTTAGCAAATGACTTTGATTTTACTAATGTGAAAAATGCTCGAATTATTGCCTACTTCTGTGGCCACCGTCACGTTGAAGACCAGTTCAGAATAAATGGTATCCAGTATATTTTGTTTAACTGCTCAGCTTTAATGGGACCGAACCATGTTTTGACGACTAAATATAATAAGAATTGGAATCGTCAAATCGATCATCAAACTGAATTTGCTGGGTACGTTGTAAACATTGATTTGCATCGGCACGTAATCCAGGCCTTTGGTTATGGGGCTGCCAGCAGGCGAAGAATCTTTTACATTTAGGTAAAATGGGTGGACAATTTGGAATTTGGCCGCCATTATCTTATAATGTGAAAGTTAAACTTAAAAACTAACAGGTTACTAACTAAGATTAATTAAGGAAGATAAATCTATGTGCGGAATTGTCGCATTTTATAATCCAGAAATAAATGATAAGCAAGCAGCTATTGGCAAAATGATGGCAGCGATCATGCACCGTGGTCCTGACTCAGATGGTTTTTACACCAACGATAAAGTTGCTTTAGGTTTTAGAAGATTATCAATCATTGATTTACGTGGCGGTAGCCAACCAATTTACAATGAAGACAAAACAAAGGCAATTATCTTTAATGGTGAAATTTACAACTTCCAACCATTAAGAGACGAATTGATTGAAGCAGGTCATACATTTACCACTAAATCGGATACAGAAGTTCTGTTGCACGGTTTTGAAGAGTGGGGCATGGATGGCTTACTTAAGCGTATCCGGGGTATGTTTGCGTTTGCCATTTGGGATGATAACACTCAAACGCTGTATGGCGCCCGTGATTTCTTTGGTATCAAGCCACTTTACTACAGCGATGAGAATGGTCACTTGATTATTGGCTCAGAAATCAAGAGTTTCTTGCAGTTCCCTGGTTTTAAGCGTCGTCTTAATACAGAAGCAGTTAAGCCATACTTGATGAACCAATATAATGACCTTGATGAGACTTTCTTTAAGGGCATCAAGCGGTTCCCAGCAGGCCACTGGTTTGAATATAAAGACGGTCAAATGAAGACCCATCAATACTGGGACGCTGAATATAAGGCTAACACGCTTAGTTTTGAAGAGACGGTTAATAAAATCGACGAAGATTTGCATGAATCAGTTAAGTTGCACCATATTGCGGATGTTCCTGTTGGTGCCTTCTTATCAGAAGGAGTCGATTCCAGTTACATTACCAGCATCTTAAATCCTGATGATGTCTTCTCAATTTCCTTTGACGATGCAACTTATGATGAAGCATCTAAGGCTAAGGCTTTGGCTGACATGAATGACTGGAATTTCTATTCAGACAAGGTTAAAGCTGACGAGGCAATGCATGACTTCCCAGAAATGCAGTACCACATGGATGAACCAGACGCTAACCCGTCAATCATTCCTCTTTGGTACTTGTGCAAGATGGCGCGTAAGCACGTTACGGTTGCCTTATCTGGTGAAGGTGCGGACGAATTATTTGCCGGCTACGTTAACTACGGGATGCACACGCATAACAACGTTATTAAGGTCTTTACTTCTCAATGTAAAAAGTTGCCGAAGAAGACAAGGGTTAAATTGGCACATAAGATTAAAAAGATGCCAAACTTCCCTGGCAAGGTTCACATGTACACCAACTTGGCTGAACCAAGCGAATTTTACGTTGGTCAATCAGTCATCTATGACATGGATTACCCAACTATTTTCACTTCAGAAGACGCTAATGGCGTTTTGAAGCCATCATACCGCAACAAATTAACCGTTAATGGTATTTATCAAAAGGACTTTGAAAAGGTTAGGGATCTTGATAACGTTCGCCAAATGCAATACATCGATTTGCACCACTTTATGCTAAACGATATTGAGCAAAAGGCCGACAAGATTTCAATGGCTCATTCGCTAGAATTGCGTGTGCCATACCTTGACCGCAAGGTTGCTGAACGTGCTAATTCAATTCCAACCGATTACTTGGTTAACAAGTATGATACTAAATACGCTTTGCGTAAGGCATCAGAAAAAGTGCTGCCAGACGAGTGGGCTAAGCGTCCTAAGCTAGGTTTCCCAACCCCAATCAAAGAATGGTTGCAAGAACCACGCTTTTATCAACAAGTGCGTGACTTGTTCAGCGAGGATTTTGTTAATGACATTTTTGAGCAAGACAAAATTTTGCAATTGCTTGATGAAAATTACAAAGGCGATGGCTCACATCGTCGCCAAATCTGGACAATTTACACGTTCCTTGTTTGGTACAAATTATTCTTTGTTGATTACGATGAAACAGTTTCTAAGTATCAACGTGTGCAACCAGAAGTAGCTAGCTTGATTGAACAAGGAAAGCTAGTTTAATAGGAGCAGTTTTAAATGAGTCAAGATTTTACACCTATATTACTCGGTAGTGATATTAACGTATATGGGATGGCAAGATCCTTTAATGAAGCCTATGGAATTAGCGTTAAAGCGTTAGCGGATACTCAGCTAGCCCCAACCCGTTATTCTAAAATTGTCAGTGTTGAGCTTCACCCAGGATTTAGTGAAGATCCAACTTTTATTGAAGTAATGCGTGAGCAAAAAAAGCTCTACCAGGATCATCAGGAACCAGTTATTCTGATTGCCTGTGGTGACGGTTATGCGGAACTTCTTTCTAAGCACAAAGACGAATTAGCTGATGTCTTTGTTGTACCTTACATTGAATATGATCTGTTAGAAAAATTAATTTCTAAAGAGGGCTTTTATCAAATTGCCGAAGAGTGTGGTTTGCCTTACCCTAAGACTAAGATTATTACCATGACTGACTTTAAGGCAGAAAACTATCTTGAGTTGCCGTTTGACTATCCAATTGAGCTAAAACCAGAAGATCCAGTTTCTTGGCTTGATGTTCACTTTGAAGGACGTAAAAAGGCCTTCACAATTCACAACGAAACAGAATTGCGTGACATTGTTGGCAAGATTTATGGCAACGGCTATCAGGCTGACCTAATTGCGCAGGACTTTATTCCTGGTGACGATTCCAATATGCGTGTTCTTAATGCCTATGTTGACCGCCATCATCATGTTAAGATGATGTGCTTGGGTCATCCACTCTTAGAAGACCCAACTCCACAAGCCATTGGTAATTACATGGCAATTTTGCCTGAATATAATGAAAAATTGTATGAACAGGTTGAGGCTTTCTTGGAAAAGCTCAACTACACTGGGATGGCCAACTTCGACATCAAGTATGATGCGCGTGATGGCAAGTACAAGTTCTTTGAAATTAACTTGCGTCAGGGTCGCTCAAGCTTTTACGTAACCTTAAACGGCTATAATTTAGCTAAGTGGTATGTTGATGATTATGTTTATGACAGCTTGCAAGACAAGGAAACAGTCTATGGCAATAAGCTTAAGTCCAAACATGTTCTATGGCTTGGTCTACCTGTCAAGGTCTTTAAGCAATATGCACATGACAATGAGTCTAAACAACTTGCCGAAGAACTAATTCACGAAGGGCGCTATGGAACAACCGTCTTTTATGATAAAGACCGTAACTTCAAGCGTTGGCTACTAATGAAATATATGTTCCATAATTATAATGGCCGATATAAGAAATATTACCAAGAAAACAAAGGCCAATTTTTTGAAAACTAAATTAAGGATGATTACAGTTTGAACTGATAATCATTCTTTTTTATGTGTACCTAAATTCTATTCACCACCACGTTTTTAGGACTTTGAACTGTTAGGTGAGGGTGTTAATTTAGCGTACTTCTTGCTACACTGTTAAATGGAAATTAAAACAAGAAAGGACTGAATAAATGAAACTCACACACGGATCAAATACTGGAACCGAAGTTAAATTACGTTGGTTATTGCTAGGGGAACTAGCAACCTGGATCGGTTCAAGTTTTGTTTGGCCACTTACTTCAGTTTACTTAAATAAGCAATTACACATTAGCCTTTCAGTTATCGGGCTTGTACTTTTCTGCAACTGTGCAAGTAATGTTTTGGGGTCATTCACTGCTGGGCGTTTGTATGACCGCTTCAATCCATATCCGTTAATTGTTGCTGGATTGGGCACTGATGCTGTGGTCCTGTTTTTTATGGCCTTCTTTCATGGCTGGCCAGCTTACTGGATTTGGCTAATTATCACTGGGTTTGTTAGTGGTTGGAACGGAACAATGATCAATTCCATTTCCACCAGTATTAAGAAATATCCTGGGCGCTATGTATTCAACTTGATCTACTTTGCCCAAAACGTCGGTACTGTTACTGGAACTCTGCTCGTTGGTTATCTCTATGACTTCTCAATTGAGTTCCTGTTCTTATTCGCTTCTTCATTATTTGCAATTGCCTGCGTTAATGCGGCAATTCACTACCGGCCAATTATTAATTTTCATAAAGAACGCAAAGCTAAAAGTAAGGGAGCAAGCGGTAAAGTTAAAGCTGAACCAATGCCTAAGTACAACGTCATGTTGATGGTCGGCTTTCTGATTTCACTAGCAGTAACTTGGCTAATGTACATGAACTGGGAATCAAACCTATCGGTTTACATGGTTTCACTTGGAATCCCGTTTCATTTATACAGTTTACTGTGGACGCTTAACGGTGCAATTATTGTGACTGTCCAGGTTATTTTGGCTCGTTTTCCGCGCCTATTTAAAAATCTGTTCCAGCAAATAATATTTGGGACAACGATGTTCGCTCTTTCATTTGCGACACTTATTTTTGCCCATGACTTTGCCCACTTTGCTTTGTCGATGGTGGTGTTAACGTTAGGAGAAGCCACAGCGTTTCCTGCTGTCCCAGCTTACATTAATGACTTGTCACCGATGACCAGTAAGGGTAAGTATCAGGGGGCAATTAGTGTTGCGCGTGGAATAGGTCAAGCCTTTGGCCCACTATTTGGAGGGATGATGATTGATCATGCAGGTTACATTCCGTTCTTCATTACGGCTGCAATTTGCATTTTCATGATGGTTTTATTGCTAATTCCTGTTCATGCAAAATTGCGTAGGCACATTAAAGTCTTCAAGTGATTTGTAAAGGCTTTTTAACACTTATTAATTGATTAAAATGATAATATTAATTTAGTGTATTTTTAATTTTAGAAAAAGGGGAGGACTCTCTCAATGAAAAATATTTCGGCAATTCGTGGCGGTAGCGGCAACGTCATTGAACCAAAAGTTGGCACAAGACCTCAGGATAACTTATACCTAGCTGTTAACTCTGAGTGGATTGAGAAAACTAAGATTCCAGAAGATCGTTCACGTATGGCATCATTTGATGGTATTGACGTTAGCGTTGAAAAGCATTTAATGCAGGATTTAGCTGATTTTGCATCTGGTAAAAAGGAAATTCCTGATATTCCTAACTTGGATGAAGCAGTTAAGCTCTATAAATTAGCATGCGATTTTGACAAGCGTAATAGAGAAGGTGCTGATCCAATTAAGGACGATTTAGCTATTCTTGACGGCATTAAGGACTTTTCTGACTACAACTTAAATGCGCCTGCCTTATCAACTTTTGCTTCAATCCCATTTGGCTTTGATGTTTCACCTGACATGAAGAATACTAAAGTTAATGCTTTGTATTTTGCAGGTCCAGGAACATATTTACCAGATACTACAACTTATCAAACTCCTGATGCACCAAAGCTATTAGACATTTTACAAAAGCAATCAGTTAAGCTTTTAACCATGGCTGGTATTGATCAAGCTAAAGCAGAAAAATATGCAGAAGATGCTATTAAGTTTGATGCTAAGCTTTCTAAGATCGTTAAGTCTACAGAAGAATGGGCAGATTATCCTGCTACTTACAATCCAATGAAGATTGCAGACTTTGAAGCTAAGTTTGATCAATTCAAGATTGCTTACTACTTGAAAGAAGCAATTGGCGAAGAACCAGAACGAATTATTGTTGAAGAACCACGCTACTTGGATCACATTAACGAAATTATCAATGAAGAAAACTTTGATGAAATCAAAGGCTGGATGATTGTTAACTTTATTAATGCTGCAGCTCCTGCTTTATCACAAGAATTTCGTGAAGCAGCGTTCCCATTCAGCCAAGCATTAAATGGTCAACCAAAATTAACAAGTGGCGAAAAGCAAGCTTACCAATTTGCTAACTCAGACTTCAGCGAAGTTGTTGGTGTGTACTACGGCAAGACATATTTTGGTGAAGATGCCAAAAAAGATGTTGAAGAAATGATTCATCACATGCTTGACGTTTATAAGGATCGCTTGCAAAACAATAGCTGGTTGTCAGAAGCAACTAAAGAAAAGGCCATTGTTAAGGTTAACGCTTTAGAGCTAAAGATTGGTTACCCTGACAAGATTGAAGAAGTTTACAATCGCTTAAAGGTGGTTCCAGCTAATGAGGGTGGTAGCCTTTATTCAAATGAACGTGCATTTGGCATTGTGGAGCAAAAGTACAATCTTGAACAATTGCACAAGGAAGTTGATCGGACAGTTTGGGCAATGCCTGGTAACCTCGTTAATGCATGTTACGACCCACAAAGAAACGACTTAACATTCCCTGCTGCTATTCTTCAGGCCCCATTTTATGACTTAAAACAAGACCGTGCTACTAATTACGGTGGTATCGGTACTGTTATTGCCCACGAAGTTTCACACGCCTTTGATAACAATGGTGCACAATTCGATGAAATTGGTAACATGAAGAACTGGTGGACTGACGAAGACTACGCTGAATTTAAGAAGCGTACGCAAGCTGAAATTGACCTGTTTGATGGTATTGAATATGGTCCAGTTACTCTTAACGGTAAGCAAATTGTTTCAGAAAACATTGCAGACCAAGGTGGTTTAACTGCTGCAGTCGAAGCTGCTAAGAATGAGAACGAAGACTTGAAGAAATTGTTCGAGAACTTCGCTCGCATTTGGGCTAACAAGCAATTGACTGAATCAATTAAGAGTCAAACTGCAGTTGATGTTCACGCTCCTGGTCCATTACGTGCTAACGTTCAGACTCAATGTCAAGATGACTTCTACAAGGCTTTTGATGTTAAGCCAGAAGACGGTATGTGGTTAGATCCAGATAAACGCGTTTATATTTGGTAATATAACTTAAAAGACAAAAAACAGTAAAATTAAAAGTCCCATTTCTGTTATAGAAATGGGACTTTTTTGATGTTGCAGATGTGTTTTAGTAAGGGAAGCAACTCTTTCTTTAAGTTATTCGCCTAATACTTTACCTTCTTTATCCAGCAAGCTTACACGCTTATCATTTTTGTCCTTGAGCTTCCAAAAACTTTCACTGTGGAAGCTTAGAGGACTATTATCCGGCTCGATTTTCCAGCCACCTTCTTCTTCGAAAGAGTCAGTGCGATATTCGCGCTCAAATTTCTTGAGGTAAAGGCCTTGCTGAGTAATCAATTGATCAACTATTTTTAGTGCTTCACCAGAGAGATTTCCAAAATAGACATCACAGCCATCCTCAATTTGCATTAAGGAATATTTACCATCATTTTTAAAAAGAATGGTTAGTCCTGACCAGTTTTCCATAATCACTTCTTGGATGAGTTCTGCTAAACTATCTAGTTCCAACTCTTTCAGGTCGTCATCAATCAGGTCAGGATAAACTGGATCGTCACAGTCATTATCCAAATAGACAACTGACTCATAGTAATAAAGAATAGTGAAAGCAGTAAAAATAATACCTTTAGCAAAACCTTTTTTATAGTGTTTTTCTAAATAATCAGCTAATTCCGCGAAGTCCGCATTCTGAAAAGTAATGGGAACAAAGTCAACGTAATAACTATCTTTGTTTTCGCTGAGTATCTTATTAATTATTTCGTAGTCTTTTTCAACTGACATCGGTAAGTTCTCCTTGATTTAATCAATATTTTTAACTTTTTTGAAAAATAAACCTTGGTGAGTTACTAGCTGTTCAATCATCTTTTGTGCTTCCCCAGAAAGACCAAAAAAATGTGTACTGTATTCATCTTCGATACTCATTACAGAAATGTGGTCTTTGTCTTCGGTTTGAAAGAAAATATACAAACCCATGCGGTTTTTAATTATTTTGTCTCTAATTTCTTTAGCGATGCTCTCCAAATCAGTATGGCGCAAGTCTTTATTAGTATATTTTTCTAAATAGTCATCGCCAGCTAAGAAGACTGCTGAATCATAATAACAAAGAATGGTAAAAGCAATAAAAATAATCTTTTTGGCAAAATCTGGTTTGTAATTAATTGCCAAATAATCAGCTAGTTCAGCAAAATCCTCATTCATAAAAGTGATAGGAACAAAATCAACATAGTAATGACCTTGATTTGTTTCAGATGAACAATAAGCATCAAATAGTGTAGTAGCTCGTTGTTCATCGATTAGTAGTTTATCTTTCACAAATTATCCCTCCATATATAAAACTAACACTACAGTTATTATATTTTAAAAAGCTAGAAAATGACAGTTCAATAATAGATATGCGTTTGCTTTTGATTTTTAACTTTTTCATTCTAAAGTTTATAATGTATTTATTGTATAAAATTATTCTCAGTAATAGAAAAGAAAGTTAAGTTCATGAAAGATAACCAGCAAAGTAAAAAAGATTTCTACGATATTTTTAAGTATACAGTTGTTTTATTCATCGCCTTTGTCGTAATCAATTTTTTGTTAACCAAGTTTGTAATAGTTAAATGCTCTGTATCAGGCATTTCAATGCAACCAACTTTTGAAAATCAAGAGCGCGTCATTGCTTATCGCCATAGTGAACTAAAGCGTAACGAAGTTATCATTCTAAAAGCTCCTGATGAACCAAAAGCGTTTTATATCAAACGAATCATTGGCTTACCAGGTGATACAGTTACTGCAAAGAACAATAAGATTTATGTTAATGGCAAAAAGATTGACCAGAGTTATTTAGAACCTGGCTTTAAACTGATAGACCATGAGGATGGTTTCAATGGTACGCACTACTCTGACACTGGAAACTTTTCAATTCGCTCGTTAGCAACTAAAAAAGACTATAAGAAAATTTATACGGCAACGCAGTTGAACTTGATGAGAAAAACTAATAAGGTTCCGAAAGATTCATACTTTGTATTGGGTGACCACCGGAGTGTATCAAAGGATAGTCGTTACATTGGAGCAATTCCTAGAAGTAAAATTGAAGGTGTAGTCAAAGTTCGATACTGGCCACTTAACCGACTTAGTTTGTATTAGTGACAATACGTTGGACACAATTTTATCGACATAAAAAAGCATCTGAAGATTTTTCTTCAGATGCTTCTTTTTTATTCAGTTTCCTGATCTTTTAAATTAGAGTAGTCCTTTGGTGCAACGCGCTTAATGTGCAATTTTGTCTTAGGACGGCCCAGAATTAATGGGACTTGCTCAACCACCGTATCGGTATATTCTAAGCCAAACCAAGATGCTGGATTGGAAGACAAGTTTTGTAGCCAGATACGAGCTTTTAGCATTAGCTTTTCAAAGCCTTTAAGTTTGGTAAGTGGGCTGAAGACTTCATTAACGATAACGAATGAGAAGTCTCCAACTTGGCGACCAGGCGTAGTAGTGTAATCCTGCGGTTGTGCTTCAATTGTTCCATCCTTGATTAAGTCCTGAACGATTTGCCGTAAGTAAACATTCACGCTGGTTTGCTTTTTAAAACCTAAGAAAAGCTGAACGTTGATGACATTTTTGGTGCCATATGTATTAACCGCATAGCGCGCAGTGTAAGGCTCATTAGTAATGTTAACTGATACGAACCAGTAAGCAGCAGCTCTTTTTGGTCGTTTATCCAAAATGGAGTACATGATTTCACGTTTAATAAATTTGTTGTACTTCACCTTAGCCATATAGACCAAGTTAGTTGCGTATACTGGATAATCATCATCATGACTTAAGTCAGTCAACATATCAGTGTATTCGTCCAAACGGACATAAGTTTTTGCCCCTTCGTGTTTATCACGTACTTTGTTACCGAAGTACCAAATGAACATGATTACACCGATAAAGCCGGCAATTAAGACAGTTACGTAACCGCCGTGCATAAACTTGGTTAAACTTGAAAGCAAGAACATGCCTTCGATAAAGCCAAAGACAAGCAAGAAGCAAAGACGCAAAATAAATGGATGATGCTTAGAAGCCAAGTACTCGAATAAGAGCAGGGTGGTCATTAACATGGTGACCGTAATCGACAGACCGTAGGCTGCTTCCATGTGTTCCGAAGTACGGAAGAAAAGAACGACGCCAATGGTTGCGACACAGATCATCTTGTTAACAGATGGAATATAGATCTGACCATGCTCGGTGGTTGGGTAGTTGATTTTCATCCGTGGTAAAAACTTCAAACCACTGGCTTCAGATACAAGTGTGAATGAACCAGTAATCAAGGCTTGTGAGGCGATAATTGCGGCAATGGTTGCCAAAATGATGGCAAATAATCGTAAGTTAGCTGGCACGGCCTCGAAGAATGGGTTTAATTCGCCACCGTTAGTTTGATAATTAGGGTTTTGCAAAATCCAAACACCTTGACCAAGATAGTTTAGGGACAAGCAAACAAATACGTAAGGCCAGGAGCCAAGGATATTACCGCGGCCAACGTGACCAACATCTGAATATAGTGCTTCGGCACCGGTAGTTGCCAAGAAGATTGAACCTAGAATGAAGATACCGGCTTTGTTAGCAGGGCTGAATAAAATTTTAATTGCCCATACAGGATTAAGTGCTTCGATAATTGACCAGTCATGAGCCATATTGCTAATACCGATTACACCTAAAAAAGTGAACCAGACCAACATTATTGGCCCAAACGCTTTACCGATACTACTGGTTCCCAACATTTGAATTGAAAACAGTATCAGCAAAATGATAATGGTAATCACAATGACGGAGTTCTGATTAGGAACAGGAACACTACTGCCAAAATGCATATTTTTCAGACCTTCAATTGAGGTCGTAACGGTAACTGCAGGTGTCAGCGTTCCGTCGGCAAGTAGTGCAGCCCCACCAATTAAGGCAGGCATGACCAACCATTTAGCTCGCTTACGAACGAGTGCATATAAGGCAAAAATACCACCTTCACCACGGTTGGTTGCGTTAAGTGCAATTATGACGTATTTAACAGTCGTTAATAACGTAACTGTCCAAAAAATCAGTGAGATTGAACCTAAAATCAATTCGCGGTTAACGTTGGCGATGCCGCCGTTACCATTAACAATCGACTTCATAACATAGAGCGGACTAGTTCCGATATCACCGTACACAATCCCAATTGTGATTAACAAACCGGCCGCGGAAATCCGCTTCTTCTTGTGATCCATAGTAATCTGATACTCCCATTAGACTATTTCAAGATTTTATTTAATTAAGTAAAAAAGAATGTCAACCGACATTCCCATTTAAGTACCTATTTTGTTCTTTTTTTCGTAATAGTACAAGTAAATTATGATAAAGAAGTAGAAATATTATTACGACGGTCTTCGTACCAGTTGTCCCAATCGCTGTATGAAGTCATTTCTTCAGGCTTAATACTATCTTGCTTAACAATTTCGTCTATTATATTTTGGAAGTTGTTAGCGTGGTATTGCAAAGCATGCTTAACCAATTCATTACGTGAAAATTTGATGTTGTCCATTACATAGTGGTTAATATCAACCATGTTTGAATCAATATCATAAGTGTTCATGATTTCCAAGTCACGTTGATTGAATTTAGCAATGTAGAAGTCAGTGAAAACTCTTAAATAATCAGGTTGTTCAGCAAACTCTTCTTCAGGCATTGTTGTCCATTCAGCCTCAGGCATGACAACCTTTAATTCTTCATTTTCTTGTTCTTGTTCATTATCTTGCTCTTTGATATTTGTTTCTTTTTCAGTCAAAGCAGACACCCCTTTAGTAAAAATAGGAAACGTGAAAGTCAATAGTCATTTTACAGAGTTTAAGCGGTAAAAGCAACTATACAGTAGCTACTTGAAAAAAACCTAGTAGCTCATTTTTTCAGTTAGTCAAATTATAGCATTATTGTTGCACATGATTAAATGGCTAAAAATGCCCAAGTTAAAAGCGTCTTAGCTAAAATACTTAGACGCTTTTAAAACTTTTCTTCATTATAAAGTATCAATTATGGTTTTAGATAGTTTTGCACATCATTCTTAGTAATTTGATCAGGATTTGCACGTCCAGATTTACGGTAAAGATCGATTAAGTCTTGCGGACTCCATGCCATACCTTCGTAGCCAAGTTTAGTTACACGTTTACGCAGTTGAACAATTTGGTCATTTGTAACGGTTTGACCGTGAACCTTGTGGTCGCCCATTGAGCCTTCACCAGTTTTACCTGCATTACCAGTGTCACCGCCATTAGAATTGGCACTGGTAGAACTACTATTAGAAGAAGATTCAGCTTCATTCTTATTATCTTTAGCAGCCTGCTTGTTCTTATCAAGGCCATCGCTAGCTTGTTTCTTATATTTAGCGTAGTACTTGCCATCAATATAAGGTAGGTCTAACACCTTTTGGTATTGGTCAGCAGCTTGATCGTACTGCTTGTCATCTTCGTTTTGCTTAGCAGTTGCAAAAATTGGTTTGATTTCGTGTTCATAATTGTCTTGAACATCCTTGATGGTCTTAGTCAGCTTTTTACCGTGACTGACTAAAACGGAATAACCGTTGCTCTGCTTAATGACATCATTAGTCTTGGCAAGGGCATCGTTGTATTCACCATCTTTAGTTGCTTTAATTGCGGCCGTCATGTTGTCAGCTTGTTCTTTGTAAGCTTGTGCTTGATTGGTCTTCTTAATCGAAAGGGCCTTATCAAATGCATCACTTGCTCTAGTGTAATTTTTATCTTTAACGGCTTCTTTACCAGATTGAATGGCACTGTTATAAGAAGCATCTACTTGATTGCTATTTGATTTTTGTGTTGCGTAAAAGACGCCACCACCGAGGGCAATAATGACCACAGCTGCGATCGTCCAAATCGTGGATTTTTTCATAATAGGAATTTATCCTCCTTACTAATTCTTACATTAATTATAGAGGGTTAATGTTTGTTTGACTACCGATACACGTTTTTTTGCCAATAATATAAAAAATTCTCAAGAAATTTGTTACACTTTGCCGTCTCATTTCGTTAGTAATAGTGTAAGACATCTAGCGCGCTACTTCTTACATTGTTAGTTTCAATAATTCAATCAAAAGGATGGTAAAAATATGAGTTTAGATTTATTAGAGCAAACAATCCAATACACTTTCTACAATCAACAAGATGGCAAAGATAATATTAAGTCGCGTGCCTTTAAAAATGTGAAAAAGGGTGCGTCTGCTGCTGGTTTGGCTAAGGTGGGGGATGCACTTGCAGGTTTGCAAGGTGCTGACTTGACTGCCGCAACCTTAATTCAAAAGCAAGCAATTCCGCTAATTGACACCGTTAACTAAAAAAGATTTTTGCTAGCTAATTAAATAATGGGAAAGAAAAGGAGCGAGATTAATTTGGTAACTAAATCAAAAACTTTACAATTAGTATTTTTAAATGGTGATGATAAAAAGGTCACATTGGCCTTACCGGATGCCGCTGATCACTTGACTTCAGTAGAAGTTAAAACGGCAATGAAGACAATTGCAGAAGCTGATGCATTTGCAAAAGATGGAGTTGATGTCTATAAGATTCCACAATCTGCTTCATATGTTGAACGTGTGGTTACAAATTTGTTCGATGATTCTGCGGGTAATTCAAAAAGGGTTGCAACTGTTCAAACTCACAACTAGTTTGATTAGAAAAATCAAAAAGTTTACTAGTCGAAGATAATTATTTATTAAAAAGTCATGCCTTGTTTAATTAGGCGTGACTTTTTACTTTAGTTCCTGTTAATTTGTTAATGTTTTGTAAAATTAATGTTGCATAAAATAATTTAAGAACACTGGCTGATTTTTAAAAGTAGAAAAATAATTGCTACATAAGCTTTTGCGAATTAATTAAAAAATAATTTTTGCAACAATCTGTAAGCGTTTATTACAAAAGTGTGTAAAATATCCGCTCACCTTGCAATTTTAGCTAAAGGTAGGTACAATATGAAATGTGGTAAGTAATAGCTATGCTTCAGGCACGTAAGTCTGTACGCATGCGCGTTCTTCAGCCTGAAAGCTACCTCATAAGAGTTATAAACTTATGGATTCGGCTTGAAGGATGTTGTAACAATGTAGGCTCTAAACGACTGAACCTATAGCCTATTACTATTTTGTATATACACAAGGAGGAAAGACCACATGAAGAAAAATTTAAGAATTGCTAGTGCTGCTGCAGCTGCTTTATTAGCTGTTGCACCAGTTGCTGCTTCTACTGTATCAACTGTTTTAGCTGATACTACTGTTACTGTTGAAGGTGGTACACAAACTAACCCAACTACTTCAGCTGAGTTGATTTTGAATGTAACTAATGCTGCAACTCTTGTTGATGGTGATACACCAGCTAAGGTTGCTGCCTCAATCTCAACACCATCTATCCCTGCTGGTGCTACAGTTGCTCCAGCCAAGGCACAAGTATATGTATTAAATGCATCTACTGCAACTACTGACAAGTTAACTGCTGGTACAACTTACGTTGTTAAGGTTAAGGTTAACATTACTGGTTTGACTAGCCTTGCAGGAAAGAGTATTACTGTTAATGGTTCTAAAGTTAATGTAAACGCACAAGGTATTTCAGATGAAATTGAATTAACTAGTGCTTCATTCACTATTCCAGATAAATCTCTTGTTGGTGCTCCATTCCTTATGGAAAAAGCTACTGATGGTAAACCAGCAGTAGCGGTAACATCAGGCTCAGTAGATCTTGATGCAAGTGCACTTAGTGTTGACGGTATAGTAAAAGCTATTACAGACAAGTATGCAGTAGCAAACACTAATGCTGGTGCTGCTGGTGCTGCTGAAGTTAACTGGGATGTTAAAAAAGATGTTCGCGCTGCTCTTAAGGCTGCAGGCATTACTGTAAAAGCTGATGGTTCATTTACCAAACCAGCAACTGCATTCCCAGTTACTTTAAACTTAACAGCAACTAATGGTGCTACTTCTACTGCTGTAATTACTGTTAACCCTGCTGCAGTGGCTGATACTAGTTACCCAGTAATTTCTTACAAAGGTGGAAATTACAACAATGGTCAAACTATCGTTCTAGATGCTAATGAGAGCTTTGACTATGTTTCAGTAAACGGTGACATTAACAAGACTGCTCTTGAAGCTGCATTTACTGCTAAGGTAAGTGGTACTAACTCAGCTACTTTGAAGCCAACTTTTGATTACTCAAAGGTTAACACTAAGGTTGCTGGAAAATACCCAGTAGTTGTTAGTGCAACTAACGCTAATAAGAAGACTTCTAGAGTTACTTTCATGTTAACTGTTGGTGTTAAGGGTGCTTCATACAAGACTGTTCAATCAGACGGCGATGTACCAGTTTACGAAATCAACGGTAACACTGTAACTGACACTAAGACTGTTGTTAAGAACGGTGATCAAATTGCTGTCTTTGGCAACCCAATCACGGTTGGTGACAAGACTTATGCACGTATCAATAGTGCAGATTCTAACAAGTACGTAGAAAGCAAATATGTTGACGGTACTTTCAAGCCAGCTAACAAGGTTGCTAAGAAGGTTATGCACAATGCATACATCTACGACAAGGACCACAAGCGCGTTGGTACTAAGACTTTAGCAGCTTACTCAAACGTTAACGTTTACGGTGCAGCTACTAAGCTTGCTGACGGTAGCTTGGTTTACCAAATCGGTGACAACCAATACGTAATGGCTGATAACATCGATGGTACTGTTCGTACTTTAACTCACAACGCTTACGTATACAAGACAAGTACTAAACGTGCTGACCGTCGTGTATTACGCAAGGGTGCTAAGGTTACTACTTACGGTACACCATACAAGTTCAAGAATGGTGTTTCATACTACCGTATCGGTGGCCCAGCTAAGCAATACGTTAAGGTTGCTAACTTTTAATTAATTAGTTAAATTAATTACAGAAACGGAAACGACATTAGTCGCTTCCGTTTTTTGTTTCCTCTTCTATGAAACCGATAACAATTTGTGTATAATTGTATAGGTAAAATCAAATAGAGAGGACTGAATGAATGTTAGCAAAGAAGCAGCAGACTTTAAATCTACCGCGAGAAAAGGAACACCGTGTGTGGTCCAAGGATATTTTGCGACAAAAAGTTGGAGTAGATCAAACAATTGAGATGTATCTTACAAAAGATGCAAATTATCAAATTAACCGGGATACGATTGCGATATATGAATTCCAGAAGGAACCGCTATTAGGTAAATATAAGAGTGTAATTTTTGATTGTCAGGAAGGGATAGTCTTATGTCAAAATAGTACTCGCTCATTATTTACTGCTTTTGGACAGAAATGTCTTTTAGCCGGCTTGGAATTTCAACGTGATTTTGCCAGTAAATTAAACCTGACAAGCCGTAACATTATTGCTACAGGGAGACTGGCATATTTCTCATTGCGGAGTTACAACTCAGGCAGTATTGATTGGGTATCATTGCATCAGATGATTGGTTTTCGAGCCATTAACATATCCTCTGTTGTATTTAAAACGGTACCCTATGGAGAAATAAGCTATATTTTTGCTTATTATGATTGTAGTCGTTATGTGGTTGATCAGGTTTCCAATAGTCTGGTTTATAATCATATTCTCTGTGAGATGCTAATTGCGCACTTTGAGCAGTCACTTGGTTGGCAAGTGCAGCGGCCTACGGGAGAATCCTTAATAGATCAGCCGGAGTACTTTCATCCCCATGATCCATACAATGACCTAGCAATTAAGCCATTACTGCTCGAATTACAGGATAAAAGACAGCAACGATATGGTCGCTGTTTAGCTGATTATTTGGAATTGCCGTTGTTAACTGAATTTCATCGGGCAGTTAGGAAGGCTACTCAGCGCCGTGATACCCTATTTTGATAAAGAAGCGAATTAATTTTGGGTTAATTCGCTTTTTGTTTACACTTTTTTGGCACGGATTATTGGATTTATTAATCCTCAAGTAGCACAGGGCTATGTTTTACTCTTGAATTAAGAATGCGGTTAACTCAATTGTTACCGCTTACGATTATTGTTTTTACGCGGTACTAATAACTTGCTAGGCTACTATATGCACAAGCGCTTGTGACACCAAAGATGAAAAGGAAGATGTCACAAATGGAAATAAGTCAACAAGCTTTTTTACAAGCATGGGAGAACCAAAAACTAGTTAGAGGCGCACTGAAGCACGCACATGTGAGACAGGACTATACTAATTATGAGGATTTTTTGCAGGAAGGGATTATTACTTATGCGCATATGCTCACCCAAAATCAAACCCTTCCACGTGAAGAAGTCGATCGAAACAGTTTTCGCAAGATAATCTGGCGCACAACGGACTTGTTACGCAAGGAGCAGCACTCATCTGAACGTGAGAGTGAACTGATAGACCTGCAAATAGTTGAAGAGAAACATAATTGGGATAATTATTTAGCATTAGAAGCAGAGCTACCATACTTGTCTGACATAGAGCGGAAGCTATTTTTAAAGCACCTGATTGAGCGTGAGTCGGTTCAACAGCTTAGTAGGCAGATAGGTGTTAGCAGGGGTCAATTACAGCGTATTAAAAATCAATTATTAAATCGATTACAGGAAGTTTTAGAAAGATAACTTTTTCTTGTAATAAAAGTCGAGCTATATTACTTTTTGACTACAATTAAATGCAATCTATTGTTTCTCGTGAAATTGCTCGATACAATAAAGATGTCGATTAAGGAGGCAAACACACATCTATGAAAAAGAAACTAATCACTGGTTTTTCGGCGGCGTTACTCGCTGCGTCAGCTGTAATTCCGGTTACCAACAACTTAATTGCCGCTTCGCCAGCTCGAGCTGATCAAGTTTCAGCTGCTACAGCAACAGAAACAACTTTTTTAAATACGGCTACCAGACAGGCACAGAAGGTCGCTAAGAAGTATGGCCTATATCCATCAGTAATGATTGCACAAGCAATTGTTGAGTCGAATTGGGGTCAATCAGGGCTTGCAGTAAATGCTAATAACTTATTCGGTATGAAGGCCGATGATAGTTGGCCAGGTGGTACTTATTCCGCTAAAACGCGTGAAGAAGACAAGAACGGCAAGAGTTACTATGTCACTGCTAAATTCAGAAAATATAAAACCTATCAAGAGTCCTTCGATGACAATGGTAAGAAGTTGCGCCTAGGTGTTTCTTGGCAACCTGACCGTTATCAAGGCGCTTGGCTTGAAAAAGCGTCTTCATACACCGCTGCCACCAAGGCATTGACTGGAACGTATGCAACAGCCAATAACTACAACACAATTTTAAATAGTCGTATTACTGCTTATAATCTTACGCAATACGATCCGACAATTTCCAACGCGTCTAAGTCCTATGTAGTGAAAAAAGCTGGTGCTACCTATGCTTGGCCAACTGACCACTCAGTTTCTGCTAAAACAAGCTCAGTTAATAAGGGTGATGCGGTAACCGTAACAAAGACTATCACTTTTTATAACGGCAAAAAACGGATGTACATCTCAGGCAAAGGTTGGGTTAATGATACATTGTTAGATGCTGGTAGTGCACTGCCTCCTGCTTCTCAAGCACCTAAAGGTGATGAGAAGGTTAATAAGACCTTGATGCACACTTCTTACGTTTATGACGCGGAAGGTAAACGCGTTAAGGGCATGAAAGCAATTAAGGCTGGCGATGAAGGTAAGGTCATCGCAACCTATGGCACTAAAAAGATTAATGGCAAGAAGTACTACCGAATCGGTGAAGATCAATACATTGCAAGTGGCAACATTGACGGCACTTTTAGAACATTAAAGAAGAACTCTTACGTTTATAACGATTATGGCAATCGCGATAATATGAAGGTCTTGAAGAAGGGGCAATCAGTTGCAACATATGGTGCTGCAATAACAATTTATGGACACAAATACTACCGGATCGGTGTTCATCAGTATGTAAAGAAGGCTAATTTTTAAAGTAAAAACCAGCTAACAAAAAGAAATGAGGAATTAACGTTTAGAATGAAGATAAAGAAACTAATAACTACTGTTGCTATCGGAGTAGGTTTAGTTGCGCCTGTTTTTAAAGTCAGCCAGACTCAGACAGTTGAGGCGGCATCGATTAATGCAGTTGCTAAGCAAAACAGCTATGTTGGGGAAACTTACTTGTACAAGATGTTGCAAACAGCCAACATCAAGTACAACAAGTTTTATGCCAATGGCAACATTATCAAGTACAGAAAAGGTAAGCCAGAAGGAATTGTAATTCACGAAACAGCAACACCAAATGCTTCTGCATATAATGAAGCTATCTACTTCAACCGTGAATGGATGAATATGTATTCCTACGTTCATGCCTTTGTTGACAGTAAACAGGTAATTCAAATGATGACACCAAATTATGGTGTCTGGGGTGCTGGTGCAGTTGCCAACAGTCGCTACATCCAAATCGAACTTTGCCAGGAAAACACTAGAGATAAGTTTGCCAAGAGTGTTAACAATGATGCAATCTATGCAGCTAAATTGTTGCACCGTTATGGCATTGTCCCAACTAATGCTTCAAACACTGGTCAAGGAACAATTTGGTCACACCACGCAGTTTCTCGTTTTCTAGGCGGAACCAATCATACAGATCCAGATGGCTATTTTGCTAAATGGGGCTACTCAATGGATGATTTCTTCTCCTTGCTTAAGTCTTACTACAATCTTCAAGCTGGTGAAACAGATTCCTCTACTGGTCAAGACGGCGTGTCTGACAGTGACAACACTGCTACTGATCCTGTTTCACAAGCGCCAACAGGTAAGAAGAAGTTGATGCATGATGCTTACGTCTATGATGCAAATGGTCAACGTACTAAAGCACCACTAAAGACTGCTGGTGTCGAAGTAAACGTAACGGCTACTAAAATGATCAATGGTAAGAAGTACTTGCAAATTGGTGAAAATGAATATGTTGTTGCAAGTAACATCATTGGTACCTCAAGAGTTCTAACTCATAACGCATATATTTACGATACTACTGGCCTACGTGCTGACAATACTAAACTATTGCGTGGCACTAGTGTTCATACTTACGGTGGTAGAATTAATATTGCTGGCCAAGTCTACTACGCAATTAGTGAAAATCGCTTCGTTAAAGCGGCAAATTTCTACTACGCTAGTTAGTTAATTTTTAAAGACTACCAAAAGAGCTAATCGCAAATTTCTATTGCGATTAGCTCTTTGTTACTTTGTCTTCAATTTTTTAAGTAATTAAATAGATTGCAAACTATTACTAAAACTGAATTGTTGTCCGTTTTGCTTGATACTATTTTCGTGTATAATTTTCACAGTATTTAAGGAGGCTTTTCATGGCACAGCTATCTTTATTCTTGGTTGTTTTGTTTGCTTTAATAGTGCCGATTATGATGGCACGGCTTAAAGTAACGGCAATCCCAACTGCAGTGGCAGAAATCATTATTGGCATCATTTTGGGTGCTAGTGGCTTTAACTTTGTTCAACCAACGCATGACTTAAATTTTTTATCCAGTTTGGGTGTAATTTTGTTACTATTTCTGTCAGGGATGGAAATTGATTTTGAATTATTGAAGCCTGGCAAAAAAAAGTCAGATCAGCAAGTCGATCCTTTGAAAACAGCGATTAGTGCCTTTATTGGTGTTACTGTTTTGTCGGTGTGCCTGGCGCTTGTCTTAAAGATGCTAGGGCTATTTAGTGATGTAATGCTCGCAACTATTATCTTTATGACCGTAGCCTTGGGAGTCGTAATTGCGACACTAAAAGAAAAGGATATTTTGGGACGACCAGTTGGACAGACTATTTTGTTAACAGCTGTTTTGGGTGAGGTTATCCCACTGATTCTTTTAACAGTTTACGCCGCAATCAATGGTGGTAACACTAGGCAATTATGGCTGATTATTCTATTGTTTGGCGCGGCAATTTTATTATTGTGGCGCTTTAAGCAACCATATTTATGGTTTGCCAAGGTAACTAAGTCGACAACGCAATTAGATGTGCGCCTTGCCTTTTTCTTGATTTTTGCCTTAGTGACAGTTGCTGAAAAAGTTGGCGTGGAAAATATTCTTGGTGCCTTTTTGGCAGGAATTGTGATGAAACTGCTTGAACCTAGTCATGAAACGGCAGACAAATTAACATCGATTGGTTATGGCTTTTTCATCCCGATTTTCTTTATCATGACGGGAGTAAAGCTTAATTTAAGGTCATTGTTTGCTCATCCTAGTTCATTGATTTTACTACCTGTTCTTGTTGTATTTTTGCTCTTAGCTAAACTACCAGTAGCCCTGATTTTTATGAAAAAGTTTGGTTCGCGTAATGGTCTTGCTGGTGGCTTTTTGACGGCAACCACAATTACAATAGTTCTGCCAGCACTAGAAGTTGCACGTAAGCTAAATGTCATTTCTCGACTTCAATCAGACGTCTTTATCTTGGCAGCTGTTATCGTCTGTATTCTTTGTCCAATTTTGTTCAACGCTCTTTTTAAATTGCAGCCTGAAGATCGCATAAAAGAAGAAGTTGTCATTATGGGGACTAATGCGCTAACTGTGCCAATTATGCATGATTTGCACGACAACTGGTATTCCGTGAAAATGTATACGACAAGCAGTGAACACTACGATATCTATAAGAGTCGGGTGCCCAACTTAACTTTGTTACCGCATTTAGAAGAAGCTGACCTTGATCAAGCCGGTGCATTCAGTGGCAATATTTTTGTTGCTGCTTTACGCTCGGATGAAACCAATTTACATTTAGGTGAGCAGGCAAAAGCAAGAGGTAAATTTAAGCGAATCATTATTTGTCAAAAACGGGCAGATATTGCCAAGGTAAATGAACTACGGCAAAATGGCATGGAAGTTTATGATTTAAGTAATGTGACTTCATCATTATTGCGTGCGTTGATTGAATCACCGGGAGTATATAGTGTACTAACAGATACAAAGAATGCTGTTTACTCAGTTGTTGTCCGTAATATGAAGTATTCAGGCCGTGAACTAATGGACTGGGATTTAGCTAAAGATATTACTGTCAGCCGTATTCGTCGTGGGCAAAAGTGGCTGGTTCCACATGGCCATACTGTGATTGAGGTTGGTGACGAATTAATCTTTTCTGCTAAATATGAAGCAGCAGATCGGGTACGCCGAATTGTTGGTAAAAAATAGTTTAAATAGCTAATCAATTTGATTGGCTATTTTTATGTAGACTCACACTTTAGTGCTTGCTAGATACAAAAATCTAAATTTTATAATTACTTTTTAGGTTAAAAAGCTAATAAAGGGTTTAGCTCATATTACGCCATTTTTTAGCTCATATTACTTTATAGATTTGTAGTGACAATGCAGTTAATTATTAATACTAAAATATTAAATACTGAGGAAGATTATTTTATTTAAACTTATTTTGCCTGTACTATATAGCTGCATGTAATTATCTATTTGTATATAGTGTTCAAATATAAAAATGCAACGATATTATTAACTATATCGTTCTTAATACTAGCTATATTGGGAACAATAGAGTAAATGTAAAACTAGTGTGAGGTTTTTAAGAGATGAGTAAAAATAATTTTTACAAAAAAGTAATCGTTTCCGTTGCAGGTGCAACATTGTTATTAATTGGTTTAAATCAAGTTCCAAAAAATGTTATAAACAGCATACCTACCGAGGTCCGTGCAGCTCAAAAGGCTAAGGTAATTGGGGCTAATTCTGCTGTCTATAAACAAACAGACCAAAAAGTTATTAAAACCAAAAAAATCATTAGAGTCGGCGAAAAGATTCGTGTATATGGTCGAAAGACAATTGACGGCAAACTCTATTACAAGATTGGAAAAAAACAATATATCAAAGCTTCAAATGTCGATGGCAAACAGCTTCAAGCAGCTAAAAATACAGTTTTGTATACCAGAAGCGGCAAAGTAATTAAGAATAGTAAAATTCTTAAGGGGCAAGACGTTAAAGTCTATGGTGGACAAGTAACCATAAAGGGTAAAAAGTACTATTCAACAAAATATGGTTATATCAAAGCAAGCGCACTGGTTGGCATGATACAGCCTACTGAGCCTGATAAGGAACCAAATGAGGGATCTACTACACCTAGCACACCAGCAAGTGATGGATTAAAAGATAAGAAAGCAGCAGCTAATACTGAAGTTAAGAAGGCTGCGGAAGATGCAGTTAATGCAATCGAGACTAGTCCTTTATCAGCTGATGATCAGATGGCTGCAATCGATCGAGTTAATAAAATTGTCCAAACAGCAGCTGATACTATTAATAACGCACAATCTGAAAAAGAGATAACTAGCGCCCAAAAAGATGCTATTGATGCTTGTCAACTTGAACCAAGCAAAATCGAAAGCACCGATTTAGCAACAAAAGCTGGCGAATTCGTTATTAGTACAGCAGGCGGTGATGCAGCTAAGGTAAAAGCTGCATTAGATAAGGCTAAGGAAGCAATTGTTAATGCAAAAACACAGGCTGAATTAGACAAGGCAGAAACAGATTTACAAAATGATCTTAATGCAGTAGTTCCTTTTGCAAAGCAACAAGAAGCAGCAATTAATGCAATCAAGGCAACTACCCAAGCAGCAAAATACAAAATTAATAATAATGAAAATCTATCAGATGATGATAAAGCAACAGCAAATGCTATAATTGATACTATCGCTGAAGCTTTATTAAGTGATGTACAAGATGCCACAAAGGCTTCAGATTTAGTTACAGCAGTAAATACAGTGCAAGCAGCATGTGCACAGATACCTACTGATTCAGAGAGCACACGTTAATCAGATACTTAAATTTATTCTTCAGTAGTCAAAAATAAATAAAAAGACCATAAGCTTATCCCAGATTATTGAATCTAAATGATTTAAGTAATTAGGTAGCTTAGGCCTTTTTATTAAAAAACACAGCTTTTCTAAATTAATAGAATAGCTGTGTTTTAGTTTGTCTTATTTTAATGTGATTACTTTGCTACCGACTTTTTCGCTTGTGCCAGCACATTCATGACCGTGATGCTATGATCATATAATTCATTAGCGGTTTTAGTGTCGTGGTTATCAATGATCTTAACAAAGTCATTGAACTCACTAGCCATCCGGTGCTTGTAATGATTAAATTCAAAGCTATCAGTATCGCCATTTCTCAACTCAATGCTGAAGCGATCAATCACACCAGTTGAGCCGTCAAAGAAAATTGAACCTTTTTCTCCCTCAATAAAGGAACGTGGAGTAGTGTAGCAATCTTTTGAGGCAATTAGACTAGCCTGCATTTCAGGATAAGTCAGATTTAGAATACCTGAAGTATCGATTCCTTTTTGCATCACAGGATAGTATTGCACGGCTTCTGGCTTGCCAAAAAGTCCAACGGCTAAATGAATATTATAGATATTTAAATCCATTAACGTGCCGCCGTCTTTTGCAGGATCAAAAACTGGTGCGATTTTTCCTTCTAGGAAATCATCGTAGCGACTAGAATACTGCGTGTAATTAAGGCTAGCGATATGAATAGGCGCAATTTTAGAAAGAGCACGTTTAATTGCTAAGTAATTTTCTAAATGAATATTAGTGATTGCTTCAACGATAATGACGTGATGTTCATCAGCTAATTTTTTCAATTCCTTTGCTTCAGCAACCGTAGCAACGTATGGCTTTTCACAAATCACGTTTTTGCCATTTAGGATAGCCTGTTTAACTACACCGTAATGTAAGGAGTTAGGGACAGCAACATAGACAGTATCGACGTTTGGATCACAATAGAGCTCGTCATTATCGGAAAAAACTTCAGCAATCTGATATTGCTCAGCTAAATCCTGTGCAATTTGTTTGCTGCGTGGAGTGGTTGAAATAGCTGCTAGTTCTAAGTCGGCTATTTTATCCGCAGTTGTCAAAAAATCATGAACAATTTTTCCACTACCAATAATTCCTAGCTTCATCGATATCCTCCATTAAATTTACTTTGATTTTGCCTTTTTGGCATTTATAACCTCATCGGGTAGTTTAAGATCATTATACCCATCAAAGTGATTTGTGGATATGGTCTCACTAAATTTCATTAATTTTGCCAATTTTAAGGTAACATTGCCAGTATAGCCAACAAGTTTTTCATCTTTAATTGTGTAGGCAAATTGGATGTTGGTAAACTTGACACTTTTCTTGAACTCCTTAATTTCTTTCTTACTAAATTTAGCTTTTTTGTAAAACTCCAGGAATAGCTTTTTCATTTTAGATGCACTTACATTAACAGTTAGGGTGTACACGCCATCTTGATCTGGTCCAGACAATTCACTATTGTCATCTAGAGCTTTAATAAACAAATCACTGGTTTTGGTATATGTCTTAGGATCGCTCAAGAGATTAAATAATTGAGCCTCTGCACCTTTAGGCTTCTTTTTTGAAGGCTTTGGTAAGGTCGTGTATTCCCACTTACCCTTATTTTTGCTGTAAAGACGATTAGTTTCTTCTGAAGCCCACATTTCCTCAGTTTCACTCGTCTTTTTGCCGTAGCTAGTCTCTAGTGTTACATGAGCTAAGGCAGGATTAATTTTTAATTCACTATTTATCTTGAGTATAATTGGCTTTTCCTTGTTAACCTTTACATTAAAAGTAGCATTTAAGCCTGCACTTTGGGTTTCTGGTGAACCTTTTTTAACAATTGATACTGCTTGTTCTTTATCAAGAGCAGCCGAAACATTGTGTGTTTGACTTAAACCTCCTGCTAGGAAGGTTAAGGTTAATAATATACTAGAAATAACCTTTTTAGTTTTCATAATTTTTCTCCTTGTTTAATCTTAATTTAATCATGATTCTACAGTAATTAATTAATCTAGTCTATTCTTTTCGATAAAAAAACACTATTTCTTCAAGAAATAGTGCTCTTTTTTATAAATTTAAATTACTTTTTCTTATTTTCTTTTGGTAGTGGCTTACCATCTAGCGCATTGTTAGGAACCTTCAGGAAGTCGTGGCGACCAAAGTTACTATAACTTTGTCCTGCACTCATTTTCATCATCTTACCAATTTTGAGGTTAACGGTATAACTGAAAGTGGATAACTTAGTGCCTTTTACTACCAGCTTCACGGTCATGTCTTCAAATTTGCCTACTTTAGCTAACTTTTGATAGATTTTTTGCTGCTGTGGACTTTGGGTATTAGTTGTAAAGATTGGCGCAACTGCAGCCTTCATGATTTTTTTATCAATGATTTTTGCTGTTAACGTGTAGGTTTTACCAGAACGCTTCATCTTATAAGCATCAGTTAAACCCTTAGGTGGATTCATTAACATTTCGTTGTTTAAAACTGCATCTAAAACGTCGGCATATGAGTGACCGGACATTTTTTCAATTTCAGTTTTATACCATGTGCTCTGACCATTGATGTAAAGATTACCGGTGTTGCTAATCCATTCATCCATGTTATGAATTTTACCCTTAGCTTCGGTTTGGTAGTTAACGTGAAAGACGGTTGGGTCACCACCGAATGAATAGTTAGAAGCAACGACTTGACTAGAAGTGTCAGTTTTCAAATTGACAATTTGCTTTGCTTCACCACTCTTGAAGGACTTCTGTGATTTTTGGATGACTTGCGTTTTAGTTAAAATTGGATCAGCTTGCTTTTTTTGTTTAGAGCAACCGCTAGAAACCAGTGCAACGACAACGCCTATACTTAACAATACTTTTTTGAATTTCATCTTGGTTAGATATTCTCTTTCCTTATATTCATTAATATCTCTATTGTATCGTAAATCAAAAATTTAAAAAACGATTTTTAGCTCTAAACCCTATGAAAACAAAATTTAAATGTGTAAAATAGTAAGTGAAGCTTTTAATTTGCAAAGGAGATATTTTTTCATGTCGAAATTAGTTTTAATTCGTCACGGCCAAAGTGAATGGAACCTTGAAAACAAGTTCACTGGTTGGGTTGATGTTAACTTGTCAGAAAAAGGTGTAGAAGAAGCAAAGAATGCAGGTAAGTTAATTAAGGAGCACGGCCTCAAATTTGACCAAGCTTATACCTCAGTTTTGACTCGTGCAATCAAGACTTTGCACTTCGCTTTAGAAGAAAGTGGTCAACTTTGGGTTCCTGAAACTAAATCATGGAGACTTAACGAACGTCACTATGGTGGTTTACAAGGTTTAAACAAAGAAGCAACTGCTGAAAAATATGGTGACGAACAAGTTCACATTTGGCGTCGTTCATACGATGTTTTGCCACCAAAGCTTGAAGATGATTCAGAGTTTAGTCAAGTACATGACCGTCGTTATGCAGATCTTGACCCACACATCATTCCTCGGACTGAAAACTTAAAGGTTTGTCTTGAACGAGTAATGCCATTCTGGGAAGATCACATTGCACCAGACCTATTGGCTGGTAAGAACGTTATCATCGCTGCTCACGGTAACTCACTTCGTGCTTTAACTAAGTACATTGAAAACATTTCTGATGAAGACATCATGAACTTAGAAATGAAGACTGGTGAACCAGTAGTTTACACATTCGATGAAAAATTAAACGTTACTAACAAAGAAAAGTTAGACGACTAATTTAACTTTGAACTAAAACCATTTCGAAATTATTTTCGAAGTGGTTTTTTGCTTAAATAATTTAGTCATAAAAAGAGCTCCTAATAGACAGGCTATAGGTCTAAATATTAGGGGCTCTTTTACTTTTTACTGGTTATTCGTTAGTTTTTAGTCATCTTCATTAAGGTTTAAGACAGCATCGAAAACACTTTGTGGCAATTTAATATCGCTTTTGACCGCTTGACGCTTGTTTAAACTTTGCCGACGCAATAGTTGTTGCTTTTTAGAAATGCTCCGCTTTTCACCGTTAACAGCTGCATTTTTACGTAGTGGAGGAACGTCCACACGGGCAATTGATTTGTTTTCAACCATTGCTTGAACCGGCATTGGATAGAGACGACGTGGCACAGTGTATTTTAGTTTTTCAACCAGTTTATGGGCAATTTTATCCGCATTTTGGCGTGGCACAATGATGTCGAGTGCATCAACGGCTGCGTAGTTAATCTGAATTTGAATTTTGACCACATCAACAAGTTCGTAATCAAGAAATTCAGTATCTAATGTTGCATATCCATGGGTAATTGACTTTAAGCTATTGAAAAAGTTATAGGCAATTTCCGAAACAGGTAGCTTATAGGTTAATGTTACTAAATCCTGTTGGTTATCGAGATCAACCATTTCACCAAAATGTTGGTCGCAAAGCTTCATTACGGCACCAAGATAACTTTCTGGCGTGGTGATGACTGCTTTAACATAAGACTCAGTCACGTAGTCAATTTCTGAGAAGTCAGGGAATTTAGCTGGATTAGTGATGGTCAGGTATTCTTGCTTTGGATCAGGTGACTTCAAATAGACGTGGTAAGTAGCGTTTGGTGCAGTTGTTAGTACCTCAACGTGGTACTCGTCACGCAAACGTTCCTGAATAATTTGTAAGTGGAAAATTCCCAAGAAGCCGCACCGGAAACCGGCATCAAGAGCCTCTGATTGTTCAGGTGTGTAGTGAAAAGCCGAATCATTAAGTGCGAGCTTGCTGATGGCCTGCTTCAGTGCTTCATAGCTGGTATCGCCTTTAGGGTAAAGTCCAGCGTAAACCATTGACTGTGCTGGCTTAAAGTTAGGAAAAGCTTGTGTTGTTGGATGAGCTGCATCAGTTAGGGTTTCACCTACTTGAACAGCAGCCACGTCCTTTAGACCGGTAACTAAGTACCCAACTTCGCCAGTTTCGAGTTTTTCAACGGGCTTCATGTTAGGTGTAAAAATCCCAACGGCTTGAGCATTAAAGGTTTCGCCTTGACTCATCAATTTCAATTTCTGTTGGGTGGTTAGTTGACCATCAATCATTCTTACTTCAGCTACGATTCCTTGATATGGGTCGTATTGAGAGTCAAAAACGAGTGCCTTGAGCGGAGCTTTGGGGTCGCCAGTTGGAGCAGGAATCTTTTGATAAATTGCTTCTAGAACTTCATGCACATTTTTACCCGTTTTAGCGGAAATTCTCAAAATATCGCAGTCCGCAAATTCGGGGCGAAGTGCGCGAATTTGCTTTTCAGTTGCTGCAACGTCTGCGGATAAACTATCAATTTTGTTGATAACCGGAATAATGGTTAGGTGATGCTTCACTGCCAGTCGCAGGTTGGCGATTGTTTGCGCTTGAACACCTTGAGTGGCGTCTACAAGCAAAATCGCCCCGTCACTAGCGGCAAGACTTTTTGAAACTTCGTAAGAAAAATCAACGTGTCCAGGTGTATCAATCAAATTATATTCATATTCCTGACCATCATCGCCAGGATAAAAGTTACGTACAGAACGCGATTTGACAGTTACACCATGCGCTTGCTCAACTTCCATGCTGTCTAATAATTGGGCACTAAGTTCACGCTCACTCACTGTTTCGGTTTGCTCCATTATTCGATCGGCAAGAGTAGATTTACCGTGATCAATATGAGCAATAATGGCAAAGTTACGAATATTTGCAGTTTTCATTTTCAATTATCTCTCCAATTCTTTTTGCAATCCTTGTAGATAAAACTCGAGCAGTTGGTTTGCTTCTGTTTCTAAATCAATTTGAAATTCTTTAAAATCGACTGGAAGTTGGTCATGATGAAATTCATCAAGATTCATCATATTCATTAAGCCGCTAATAATCGCACTCTGAATTACAAAAATGTGGCTAGCTTTTTTAGCCGCTAATTCTGTAATACTATTTGCAATTGTCTGACCAAGTTCTTGACTGATTTGATAGAGAGCAGCTCTTCCGGTAAGCGTTTGTTCACGGTCAGCAGCTGCTTCCAAGATGGGTGCGCGCAGTGCATTAAGCCGCAATAAATCAGACTTTTCGTGAATTAAATAGTGATTTTGCTTTAATAAAAAGGCAGTTAATTGGCCCCAGGTAGTAATTTGGGGACCATTTTGCCAGTCGAATAAGACTTCTGTTAAATAGTTTTGGTAGCCGGATAAAAGAAGGTACATAAAAATATTTTCTTTGGTTTTAAAGTAGTTAAATAATGTACCTTTGGCTACGCCAGATTCATTGGCAATTTGTGCCATTGAGATTTCGGTAAAATCATGTTCTTGAAAAAGCTTGCTCGCAGCTGCTGCAATTATCTGCTTTTTGGCTTGCTTTTCTTCAGGAGTTAAGACGTGCATAATTGCCTCCTTTTTAATAATGACCAACGGTCATTTTACAAGTCGGTCGAAATTTTGGCAAGCAAAAATACCCATTAAAAGTCAAAAAATAAAAATTAAAAAGCGCTTGACTTAAAGTACACTTGAAGGGATATCGTAAAGTTGTCAAAAAAAATAAGTTAAATAGGAGTAATGATGACTGCAAAAGAACATTATCGTATTGGTCAATTCAGTGAATTGACGCATTTGACACCATCGACTTTACGCTACTATGAGCAAGAAGAATTACTTGTTCCCAAAAGAGATAAAGCTGGGCAACGTTACTATATAGATGATGACCTCAGCTGGCTTGAGTTTGTTTTACATCTAAAAGGTACTGGAATGACAATTCCGCAGTTAAAAGAGTACATCCAGCTGCGTGCCCAAGGGGATGCAACTATTCCACAGCGACTAGCTTTGTTAAAAGAAGTTCAAACTAGTGCTGAGGAAAGATTGCTAGAGCTGAAGAGCAGTATGAAAGTGCTTGGACAAAAAATCGACTGGTACCAGTCAAAGCAGGATCACAGCATTGCTGACGACGAAACTTTTGCAGCTTATCTAAAACAGATTGGAGAGACCAAGAATGACAAATAATGAAGAAAGCGTCAAAAAAGGTTTGTTTCCTTTAGGCGAAAAGAATGAAGCATATCAAAAATATTTCATTGGTCAAAGTTACTTAGAGAATTTAGTTGCAGATCCTGCATTAAATGTTGGTGTTTCAAATGTTAGTTTTGAGCCAGGATGCCGTAACAATTGGCATAAGCACAACAATGGTTTCCAGATTTTAATTGCAACAGCGGGCGAAGGCTGGTATCAAGAGGAGAATAAGCCAGTGCAGAAATTACATCCTGGAGATGTAGTGGTAGTTCATGATGGTGTCAAGCATTGGCACGGTGCTACTAAAGATAGTTGGTTTGCGCACCTTGCAGTTACAGCGGGAACGCCAGAGTGGCTAGAACCCGTAACAGATGAATATTATCAAGGATTGGAGAACTAATTATGAAAAAGCAAACAGCAGGCCATGATAATTTAGGCAAATTTGCTCCTAAATTTGCAGAATTAAATGATGATGTTTTATTTGGTGAAGTTTGGTCTCGTGAAAAGCAGTTGCCAGCACGTGATCGTAGCTTGATTACTTGTGCTGCTTTGATGGCAAAAGGGGCATATCCACAATTAAAATCGCACATGGCTATTGCAAAGACTAATGGCGTGACTAAAGAAGAAATGGTGGAACTGATTACTCATTTAGCCTTTTATTGTGGATGGCCTAATGCATGGACTGCCTTTGATTTAGCTAAAGAAGTTTATGGTGAATAGTTATCAAAAGTATCTCTAATTAAGGCGTAAAAATTCCGTTTTAATCATTTCAATCCCGGCTATATAAATGTTAGAATTGGCTTAATCGCTTATAGCTAGGAGAGACGAATATGACAAAGAAAATTCTGATTTTGCATACTGGTGGGACTATTTCAATGTCTGAAGATGCAGATGGCAATATTAAACCGAATGACCAAAATCCACTTGCTACCATTCAGCTAGAGAATAAAGGCGAAGTTGAATTAGTAACGGAAGAAATTTTTAATGTACCGTCACCGCATATGACACCCCAAAGAATGCTTGAACTTTCTTTACGAATTCGTCGTGCCGAAGCAGAAGGCTTTTTTGGTGCAGTTGTTACCCATGGTACCGATACGCTTGAAGAAACAGCAATCTTTTTAGATTTAACTATTTCAAGTAAAATGCCAGTTGTGGTAACTGGTGCAATGCGCTCGTCTAATGAAGTGGGTAGTGACGGTTTATATAACTTTAGAACTGCAATCACAGTTGCTAGTTCACCTGAATCCGTGGGTAAGGGTGTAGTAGTGGTAATGAACGATGAGATTCATTCAGCCCGCTATGTGACAAAAACCCACACCACCAATGTTGCGACTTTCCGGACACCAACTTTTGGTCCAATTGGAATTGTTTCCGAAGGGCATGTTAATTATGTTCAAACGATTAAACCACAAGCGCATGAACCAATTGATCATGTTGTCTCAAATGTTTATTTGGTTAAAGCATATGCTGGAATGGGTACCGAGCTACTCCACGCATTAAACAAGCCGGAAACTAACGGCATTGTGATTGAAGCTTTGGGTGCCGGAAACATGCCACCAGAGACTTTGCCTGAGCTGCAATCTTTAATTGACCACAATATCCCGCTAGTCTTAGTATCACGCTGCTTCAACGGAATTGCTGAACCAGTTTACGACTACGAGGGCGGCGGCGTTAACCTTGCTAAAATGGGTATCATTTTCTGTCGTGGATTAACTGGACCAAAAGCTAGAATCAAGTTGCTAGTTGGTCTTAGCGCTGGACTTAAAGGTGAGGAATTAAAGAAATATCTCAATAACTAACATTGATTTTCACATAGATGAATATAAAAATATCTCGGTAAAAAGAAGGAAGATAACTTCCTTCTTTTTTGCATAGTCATAAATTGAAAATATAAATACAATTTATGACAAAATTTCTGATTTAAGCTCATTAAAAAGAGTCTATGTGATTTATGGAACAAATGACAAAAGTGTTTTTTTGTTTAAATAATTAGGACAACTTTTTAAAATTAATCATTCCAAAAGTAATATTAGTGATAAAATTAACTTATTAGTGAAAGTGATTACAAAAAAGAAGAAGGATAGAATCATGATTTATCAAAAAGATACTAAATGGGATGCTAATTACGATGTTGTTGTACTAGGCTTTGGTGGTGCTGGTGCAACTGCTGCTCGTTTTGCAGCTGATAGTGGCTCAAAAGTACTGCTTGTTGATGCAGCACCAGAAGGTCATGAAGGAGGCAACACACGTTATTCAGCCCAGTTAATCGGAACTGGTAATGATTTTGATGAGTTAAAGAAGTACTACAAAAACTTGACTGCACCAATGTCACTTGATGAAGAGATGATCGATACTTACGTTAAAGGGATGGTTAACACACCAAACTACGTCACAAAATATTTGGGTGTAAAACCATGCAGTGCAAAACAATACGCACCTGAACGTTTACATCATGCCTACGAAGAATTTCCTGAATTTGAAGGATCAGAATCCTATGATTTCACAACTGTTCGCGAATCTTGGTTTGACGCAGCCTTATGGAAAATCCTAAGAGCAAAAGTAGTTGAACGTAAGGATAACATTGATGTTATGTACAGCACACCTGCCAAGGAACTGATTCAAGACCCTGAGACTCGTAAGATTGAGGGAGTTTTGATTGAACGCGAAGGCAAACTGCTTAAGGTTCAAGCTAAAAACGGTGTGGTAATGACAACCGGTGGTTTTGAAAATAACCAAACCATGGTTGAAGACTATCTTGGCGCTAAGAGATTAGCACCTTTAGGTACTCTTTACAATAAGGGTGACGGTATTAAGATGGCTGAACAAGTTGGTGCAGACTTCTGGCACATGCACAACTTTGAATCACTTGGCTTACTTCACGGAATGGCTTTTGCAGTACCAAAGGGTGAACGTGGTCGTTTGATGCTTGGTGCACAAAATATTGCTGTTGCTCATGGTAGTTCATTTGTTATTGGGGATGATGGTACAAGATACTTCGATGAAGCTGAAGAAAACCGTCATGGTCACATTAAGAACCATGGCCAATGGAAAGTGCCAATCAATCAGGAACACCCATACCTAATTTTTGATGAAGCTAAAAAGGCAGAATTGGATGCAGACCCAATTATTGGTAGTTATCCAGTATACAAGGAAAATGTAGTTAAGGCCGACTCTGTAGAAGAACTAGCAGATGAGATTAAGGTAGATCCTGCTATTTTGAAAGATTCATTGGAACGCTTCAACAAGGCTGCTCAAACTGGTGATGATCCTGAGTTCCGTCGTGATCCAAAGACCATGCGTGTGTTTGCTGATGGCCCAATTTATGCTATTCAAATGGAGCAGACAATGCTTAACACCCAGGGTGGTGCAAGAAGAAATGCTCAAGCTGAAATCTTAGATACTAAGGGTCAACCAATTCCTCACCTATATTCAGCTGGTGAATTTGGTGGTATTTGTGCAAACCAATATCAAGGTGGTAACAACATTGCTGAGTGTTTGATTTGGGGTAAGATTGCTGGTGAAAATGCTGCTAAGGCTAAAGACGATGTTGCTGTTGATGCAGCAACTGGTGCTTCTAGTCATGATGTTCACTTAACTTCTGACCTTAACCATGAAACTTTTGAAACTGGCAAAGATCAATACATTGGTAGAACCAATGGTGGTATGGGTGGTGAAATCGTCGTTCGTGTTACTGCAGACAAGGACAAGAACTTGAAGAAGATTGAAGTTCTAAAGCAAGCAGAATCCGAAGACTACGGCTTAAAAGCCGTTAAGACATTGCCTGAAGAAATGGTTAAGCAAAATAAAGTTGATGTTGATGCAGTTTCTGGTGCTTCAAGCACAAGCCGCGGACTAAAAGATGCGGTTAATGACGCATTAAGTAAAATCGATAAATAAACTTAATTAATACGTATTAAAAGACCAGTTCTTATATTTTAGAGCTGGTCTTTTTGCTTCTGACTAATCTAGAATGTTTTTAAAAATTTTTAGCTGATAATTCAGCTGAATTACTGTTTTAAACAAAGTGAGGCGTTCAACGCCGATAATTTTACAGCTAAATTTCAAACCTTCTTGCAAAAATAATTTTGTGTAGTATACTACACAAATGAATTGAGGAAAATTATGAACGTATATTTAAACCGAATTGGTCCTAAAATCAAAGCTGCGAATACGCTAATTGAAAAACAACTAAATAATCAGTTTGGAGAAATGTTCAAGGAATATTCTTTAACTGGTGCACAGATATCGCTAATGGTTTTTCTGTATGAGGCCAAAGATAGAACAGTGACGCAAAAAGAAATAGCGGATATGTTTGTGCTAAGTCATCCAACAATCAGAGGAATTGTGCGACGCTTGGAAGAAAATGGTCTAATTTATACAACCCACCTTGAAACTGATCAACGTCAAATAGTTTTGCAATTATCTGACAAGGGCTTTGCTCTTGTTGATAAGAACATCACCAAAATTCATGCAATTCTTGATAACACTAATGCACAAATCACACAAGGTTCATCAGTTGTTGAAGTCGAGCAATTTGAAGCTTTTCTCGATCAAATAATTGAAGGTTTTAAATAAATTCATGCTTTATTTCTGTCAAATGTAGCTTGCTACATATTTTAAAAGGGAGAAAAAATGGAAAAAGAAGTGAAAGAAATTTCTGGTAAAAAAAGAGTGCTGATGATGGCTGTACTGCTGTTCGGTGCCTTTGTTTCATTATTGGCTGAAACTTTTTTAAATAATGCATTACCGTCAATCATGAAGTCGTTTAACGTGGGACAGGCAACAGCTCAATGGTTAACCACGGCATATTTATTGGTAGTTGGGTTAATGATTCCAATTTCAGCTTGGATTTTTGAGTCATTTAGTCTCAAAAACAATTTTTTAACTATGATGGCAATCTTTTTTGCTGGCTCGTTAGTTTGTCTGTTTGCGCCAAATTTTGAAGCTTTGCTATTAGGGCGCATTATTGAAGCTATTGCCGCGGGAGGACTGATGCCATTTATTCAAAATGTCATTTTAATTCTGTTTCCACCAGAAAAGCGTGGAATGGCGATGGGAATCACTGGATTGGTAATTGGTTTTGGACCGGCTGTTGGACCAACCATTTCAGGCTTGATTTTGAAATACGCAGAATGGCAAATGCTATTTATAATTTTAAGCTTTGCCAGTGCTTTAGTATGTGTACTTGCCTTTTTTACAATTCAAAATATCACTGTTGCTCATTTAAGCTCAGTCGATGTGGTTTCTTTTCTGGAATCAATTGTAGGATTTGGGTTGATCTTGTATGCACTGTCAGAAATAGGTAATACTGGTAAAATCACCGTAACTTTAACTTTGATTTTTATTATTGGTATTGTGATTATTTGGCTATTTTGTCGTCGCCAGTTGAAGATGTCTAAGCCTTTATTAGATATCAGAGTTTTGAAAAATTCAGGCTTTGATCTCTGTACATTGCTTAGCACAATTAGTAACATTTCAATGGTAGGAATAGAGTTAGTTTTGCCATTGTATTTACAAACAACGCGTGCGGAAACTGCATTAACTTCTGGCTTAGTGATGATGCCTGGAGCCTTAATAATGATTATCTGCAATCCGATTTCAGGTACTTTATATGATAAATTTGGCATTAAAAAACTGTCTTTGTTTGGCTTTGGGATGTTGTTGTTAGGTACTCTACCAATGCTGATTTTCAACACTAAAACAAGTCTAGTTTTAATTAGTTTATGCTATGCGCTAAGAATGATTGGTATTTCTTTTACCATGATGACTACTTTCACTGCTGGAATTAATCAAGTGGATATAAATATGACAGCTCATGCGAATGCTGTTTCATCAACCATTAGACAAATAGGTGGTTCACTTGGGACTGCCTTGGCGATGCTAGTTATAACATTAGGAGCAACTGGCAGCGGTGTAAGCGAAGCAATAAGGTTGGATAATGGCTATCGCTTAGGCTTTATCATGATGTTAATTTTTGCAATTATTGGGTTTGTTTGCTCATTTATTTTGCCGTCTGCGCAAAAAGAATTACGTAAATAGTGAAAAGAAAGCTGTGATGCTAATAGCGTACAGCTTTTTTGTTGTCTTTAAGGTTAGGAGTTAAGAATATGCTGCTTGTTTTTGCATAAAAGTGAGTGATTTTGAGTAAAAATGATTGATTTTGAATGGAAACGCGCATAAAATACTCTTCGGAGGTGAGGGAAGATGCTAACACAGGAACGTCAAAAGCTGATTGAAAACTATGTTAATCAACATGAACTATGTCGTGTTTGCGACTTGTCCAAACTGACGGCAACGTCAGAGTCGACGATTCGGCGAGACCTAATTCGAATGGAAGAAAAAGGTTTAGTTCGGCGAGTTCATGGTGGTGCACAGTCGGTTAAGAAATTTGCTCATGATGTTTCGCAGCATATTCGCTTTACAATGAATCACGATGATAAGGTTCGAATTGCACGCTATGCGGTTGAGCATTACGTGCATGAAAACGATTATCTTTTTATCGATGCAGGTACAACTGCTTATGAAATGGTCCCATTTCTTGCTAATGTAGCAGGTATAACCGTTGTCACTAATGGAATTGAAACAGCTCTAAGTGCTGTTGGACATGGCATTAACACCATGCTTTTAGGTGGCAAGATTAAAGAAGATACTCATGCCGTGATTGGTCAATTTGCGATTGAGCAATTGCAAAGCATGAACTTTGCCGCTAGTTTTATTGGTACTAATGGAATTGATCACAATGGTAATCTGACAACGCCAGATCCAGAGGAAGCAGCCATTAAGAAGCAAGAAATTGCCTGTGCAGATCATACTTACGTTTTGACAGATGAAAGCAAAATTGGTGAACGTAACTTCGCTGTTTTTGGTAATGTCAAAAATCTCACCGTGATCACAAATAAACTTGGGATGCAAAACAAAAAGATTTTACCTGCAAAGGTTAATTTGAAGGAGGCCAAATAATGATATATACGGTAACCGTTAATCCTGCTTTGGATTATGTTATTCAATTAGACAAAGTGGATAGCGGTAATGTTAACCGTAGCAATAATTGCTCATTTCTTGCTGGGGGTAAGGGAATCAACGTTTCCCAAATTCTAAATCAGCTTGAAATTGACAATACTGCTTGGGGCTTTGTCGGTGGTTTTACCGGTAAAGAGTTGGTGCGTCAACTAAATCAACGCCGCATTGTTAATGACTTTGTGACTATTTCAGACGATACACGCGTCAATGTGAAGGTTCATGCACAAGACGAAACCGAGATTAATGCTGCGGGACCAAATATTACAGATCAAGAAATTACTGCTTTCAAGTCACGAATGGGTGATTTACAAAAGGGTGATATTGTGGTCTTAAGTGGATCACTTGCACCAAGTTTGCCAGTAGACTTTTACAAAGAATTATTGCCAGAAATTAAGGAAGCTGGTGCCGAGTTTGTCATTGATACAACCGGTCAGGCACTACTTGACACACTGAGCTACAAGCCATTAGTAATCAAGCCTAACCATCACGAACTTGCTGAGCTGTTCAACACTACCTTTGATTCAGATCAAGATATGCTTGAATGTGCACGTAAGCTACTCGATATGGGAGCGCAAAACGTGATGGTTTCAATGGCTGGCAAAGGCGGTTATTTGATTACCAAAGATCATTTCTATCACGCTAAAGGAGCCGTGGGTACTGCTGTTAATTCAGTCGGTGCTGGTGACTCAATGATTGCTGGTTTTGTTGGAACTTATGTTAAGACCAAAGATCCAGCTGAAAGCTTCCGTATCGGAATGGCATGTGGTGCAGCTACCGCCTTTACCAAGGATATTGCTGTGATGAGTCAGATTGAAGCTGTTTTACCACAGATTAATGTAGAGCAACTATCGTAATTAAGGAGAAGAACTAATGAAAATTAAAGATATTTTAGCTCCTGAATCGATGATTATGTCGCTTAATGCGACTAATAAAGAAGATGCTATTAAGGAAATGGCCGACTTAGAGGTCGAAACCGGCATCGTCAACGATGAAGATGAATTCATCAAATCGATTTGGGCACGGGAGAATGAATCAACAACCGGTATTGGTGACGGAATTGCAATGCCTCACGCGCGCAACAAGTCTATCAATAAGGCACGTGTACTTTTTGCTAAGAGTGCACAGGGAATTGACTACAACTCACTTGATGGTCAACCAGTTAACCTCTTCTTTATGATCACTGCTCCTGATGGGGCAGACAATACTCACCTTGAGGCTTTGGCAAAACTTTCAGGTTTACTAATCAATCCTGATTTAGTTGCTGCACTTAAGGAAGCAAAGAATCCAGAAGAAGTTATTAACTTATTCGAAGAAGCTGAACAAAAGAGCGATGCAGATAAGAAGGCTGAAAAAGAACAAGCTGCTAGTCCTGCTGCTTCAACTGGTGAAGAAAAGCCATTAATTGTTGGTGTTACTGCATGTATTAACGGTATTGCTCATACTTACATGGCTCAAGAAGCTATTATTAAAGCAGGTAAAGCACGCGGTGCGGATGTCCGCATTGAAACTAATGGTTCTGAAGGTGTTAAAGATAAATTGACAGCTGATGAAATTAGTCGTGCTAAAGGTGTCATTATTGCTTCAGACAAGAAAGTGGACATGCCACGTTTTGATGGTAAGCCATTAATCAGTCGTCCAGTTGTCGATGGTATTAACAAGCCAGATGAATTAGTTGAAACAATTTTAGATTCAAAAGCTAGTGTTTACCACTCAGACGGTCAAGCAAGTTCTGAAACAAGTGATGATTCAAAGAAGGGCTTCTGGGGCTCAATTTACCAAAACCTAATGAACGGTGTTTCGCACATGTTACCATTCGTTATCGGTGGTGGTATCTTAATGGCCATTTCCTTCATCGTTGAAAACTTTGCTGGTGGACCAAAATCACCTGCTTTCATTTTCTTAAACAATGCTGGTAACATGGCCTTTGCCTTCATGGTGCCAATCCTATCAGGTTATATTGCTGAATCAATTGGTGACCTGCCTGCCTTAATGCCAGGTTTTGTTGGTGGTTTCATGGCTACCGTTTATAGTGGAGCATACGGCGGTGCTTATGTTGCTAATGTTGTAACTAATGCTAAATCACCAGCCGGTTTCTTAGGCGGGCTTGCTTCCGGTTTTATTGCTGGTTACTTAGTAGTTGGCTTAAAGAAGCTGTTTGCTAAATTGCCAAAATCACTTGAGGGAATGAAGCCGATGCTCATTTACCCAATTTTGAGTTTGCTGCTGATTGCCTTAATTATGTACTACATTATTAATCCAATCTTCAGTGCAGTTAACTTTGCAATTACTAACTTCTTAAACCAAATGGGTACAGGTAACTTAGTAGTCTTAACAACTATTTTGGCTGCAATGATGTCAATTGATATGGGTGGACCTTTCAACAAGGCTGCTTACGTATTTGCATCAGGTGCCTTTGCTAACGACCCTCATTCAACTGTTGCCGCTGTAATGATGGCTGCCGTAATGGTTGGTGGGATGGTTCCACCATTTGCTACTGCAATCGGTACTACCTTCTTCAAGAACAAGTACACTTTGGATGAGCGCCGTGCAGGTTTAACCAACTGGATTTTAGGTTTCTCATTCATTACCGAAGGAGCTATTCCATTCGCTGCTGCAGATGCAGGTCATGTTATTCCTTCATGTATTATTGGTTCTGCTGTCGGTGGTGCTCTAGTTGGCCTATGGCGGATTGGTGTTCCCGCACCTCACGGTGGTCTATGGGTATCACCACTTGCTAACCATATTGTGCTTTACTTTGTAGCCACTATTATTGGTTCAATTGTTGCTGGTGTAATCTTAGGACTATGGAAGAAACCAGTTGACAAGCAAGATCAAAAATAACTAGATAAATTAACCAAGTCCAGTAATGGGGATATTGCCCCTGTAAAAATGAAGAGACATCACACTTTTGAAGTGAGTTGTCTCTTTTTTTGTTATCCAACAGTTACTGCTTTGGGATGGTAATAATGAAAGAAATAATCGGCAAAAAATGAATAGTACATCGAATGAAGAAAAGAAAAAGATAACTAAATGTACTGAGCCTAAAAATTGTCCAGCTTCTGGGCTTTTATGATGAAAGTATATTATAGAGCTCAGTTATTTACTTACTTTAAAAGCGCGCGAAATTTTCGTACGCTTTTTTGTTTACCAGCAACTATTAGAGCTAATTTTGGTTATTATTTGTAAGTAACTTCAATTGCTGTATAATGGTTATTAATAGTAAGTGAAAATACAAATCTACGACTTACTATGTGATAACGGGGTAAAAGCCGATTATTAAATTGAAAGGTTTTTTAACAAGATGAAATTTGAAAAATTGAAGAAATTTTTTGCTGTAACTGTTTTATTTAGCGTGGTAGCGATCACCCTGGGGGCATGTTCGCAAAAGCCACAGAAGAGTAGCAACAAAATTTCGATTATGACAACCACTAACGTTTATGCAGATATTGCGCAAAACGTTGTTGGCAAATATGGTAAAGCAGAAGCTCTCATTAGAAATCCTAGTGCGGATCCGCATGACTTTGAACCAACTACTGATGATGCCAAGGCTCTATCAAGTGCTGATATTGTAGTAGAAAATGGGCTAGGCTACGATAGCTGGATGGATAAACTTGCGTCTTCTGTAGAAAAAGAACCAGTTAAAGTTGGTGAGGACCTAATGGGACGCAAAAAAGGTGATAACCCGCATATCTGGTTTGATTTGAACATGCCAAAAGAGTATGTTAATTACTTAATCAAGCGTCTAAGCAAAAAGGATCCAAAACACGCTGATTACTATCGTGAAAATGGATTGAAGTATTTAGCTAAGATTGACCGAATTAAAAAAGATGCGGCAAAAATAGATCATCAGGTTGATAAGCCAGTTTATGTTAGTGAACCTGTTTTTGATTATGCCTTATCTTCTGTTAATATTAAGGTAGCAAACCAGGACTTTGAAAAAGCAATTCAAAATAATACAGATCCTAGTGCTGCGACCGTTCAAGAAATGACGCATGGAATTGAGAAGCGCAAGATTGCCTTCTTTGTTGATAATGAACAGACTTCTAGTACGACGGTTAATAATTTTATTAAATTGGCAAAAAAGAATAAAATACCAGTTTTAAAGGTTAGAGAAACGATTCCGACTAAGATGACTTACCTTGATTGGATGACTGAAAGTTATCAAAAGTTGGCTGATGTAGCCAAGAAATAGTTGTTACGAGGGAATAAAAAATGAGGAAATTAATTGCTGCTATGGCTGTAGCCGCGGGAATGGCAGTTCCAGCCACGGCGGTTGCAATGGTCCAAAATTCTGTGGTTGTTCAGGCAAGTTCAATTAATGACATGGCTAAACAAAATAGTTATGGAGGCATAACTTACCTTGAGCAAATGCTTAAACAGCAAGGCATAAAATATAACGATTTTTATGCTAGCAATCCTCTGAATTACCGTTATGGCAAGCCTGAGGGTGTGGTTGTTCACGAAACCGCCACGCCGGGCGCTTCCGCATATAATGAAGCAATTTATTTTAACCGTGAGTGGATGAATATCTATTCCTATGTTCATGCTTTTGTGGATAAAACTGGTGTAATCCAGATGACCTCACCAGATCATGGTGTTTGGGGTGCTGGCCCTGTTGCCAACAGTCGTTTTTTCCAGGTTGAACTGTGTGAAGACAATAATTTGGCTGACTTTGCCAAAAGCATCAATAACGATGCAATTTACATTGCTCAAATTATGCGCCAGTATAATCTTGCTCCTGTTAATGCTGTTCATACTGGTAAAGGAACTGTTTGGTCACATGCAGCAGTTTCTAAATTCTTAGGCGGTACTGATCATGGCGACCCAGATGGCTATTTTGCTAAATGGGGCTATTCAATGGATGATTTCTTCGACCTGATTAAATATTATTATGACAACGGGTCAACTGGTTCTACTACACCAACACCGTCAAAACCTGCTACACCACCAAAACCAAAACCAACAACGCCTAAACCGACGCAACAGCCAAAGCCGATTGATACTAAGCTATTGATGCACAATGCTCTAGTTTATGATGGTAATGGTGAAAAAACTAAACAATCTACTAAGAAGGCTGGAACAAAGCTAAGCGTTTATGGTACCAAAACAATTAGAGGCAAAAAGTATTTCCAAATTGGGACAGATCAATATGTTGTCGCAACCAACATTGAAGGAAGATTGCAGCTTTTAACGCATAATGCCTATATTTATGATGGTAATGGCGAACGTTTTGGTACTGGTAAATTCAAACGTGGCAGTTATGTTAGAACATACGGTGGCCGAGTAAAGATAGACGGTCGTAAGTATTATATTATTGATGAAGATCAATACATTAAAGTGGGAAACTTTAAGTAAAAGATATTATTAAGGAGAGAAAATTGTCTGACATTTTAGAAGTGAAAAATCTCTCAATGAGATTTGATAAAAAGACTGTTTTTTCGAACCTCAATTTTAATTTGGAAAAAGGTTCAACAACAGCTCTTTTAGGACCAAACGGTACAGGCAAAACAACCTTAATTAGTATTTTAATGAAAATGCTAGCACCAACAACGGGCTCTTTTAGGTTCGCTGATGGTGTCAGGCTAGGTTATGTACCGCAGTTTCGTAATATTGATGCGGAATATCCACTATCAATCGAGGCTTTTGTTGGTTTAAATGCGCCAACTTTTAAAAAGCGTGAAGTTAAAGAAGCCATCAAGAATCAATTACAGGAAACTAATTTATATGAAATTAGGCATACCAGGATGGGCGAAGCCTCTGGCGGACAGAAGCAGCGCGCTTATTTAGCACAGGCGCTACTTGATCACCCGAACGTAATTATCCTTGATGAGGCAACGGCAAGTCTGGATCCTATGGCTAAAGACGAACTGATGAAGCTAATTAGACATCTAAATGAAAAACATAATATTACTGTTTTATTTGTTACCCATGATGTTGCATTAGCACAAAAATATATGCAGAACTATTTATATTTAATTAATGGGCACATTGAACAAGGTGAAATGGCTCAATTTAAGGAGGCGTATGAATAATGTTTGCTTTTGATTTTATGCGTAATGCCTTCTTGGCCAGTACCTTTATTGCAATAACGTGTGGTACCGTTGGCGTTTATGTAGTTGCCCGTAATTTTAGCTTTTTGGCGCACACATTATCTGAGATTGGTTTCGCAGGTGCAGCTTTTGCTGTGTGGCTTGGGATTGGACCACTTTGGGGGATGCTACTGTTTACATTACTTGGTTCAATTAGTGTTGGCGAATTATCACTTCACAGTGATCAAAAAGAATCATCCATTAGTGCAATTTCGGCACTTTTTACAGGACTAGGAGTGCTATTTTTAGCAATTTCTGGTGCAAACAGTAACTACGCAACTAATATTTTATTTGGAAGTATTGTTGGTGTTGACAAGCAGGGGGTTATCCAGCTGGTAGTCTTGTCAGTAATTGTTTTACTGATGATTTTTAGTATTCAGAGGTCGCTCAACTTTGATTCATTCGACCATATTGGAGCAGTAGCTCACGGAGTAAAAACTGGTTTAGTCAGCGTAATTTTCTTAATTGCACTGGCAATGTCTGTTTCGATTGGTGCGCAAATTGTTGGCTCATTGCTAGTTTTCATTTTGCTCACTTTACCACCCGCAACAGCCAATTATATTGGTAAAACAATTGGCTCAATGATTGCATGGTCTGTTTTCTTTGCTTTAATTGGGGTTTGGCTAGGATTGTATCTTGGCTTTATTACTAATTTACCTGTAACCTTCTTTATTGCAGTGATCGAAGTAGTAATCTATCTTGTTACGTACTTCACCCATTTAATTAAGCGTAGCCTATAAGGAAAATAATGAAGAGGAGTCTACAATGATAGATTCCTCTTTTTGCTTGTGAAAAAGCGAACGCAAAAAGGTTGATATTTACCTTTTTTGTAAATGTCACTAATAACTAAATAAGATTATTCAAGAGCTTTGTCTATATTAGGTAAATCAATATGCGACAAGGCTTTTTTTTGCGGTAAAATATGATAAATGAGAAAATAACCCAAATATATCGTTGTATTCTAATTTTCATATTATTATAATTGCAATAACTATACTAACCTCGGAGGGCAGGAATAATGAAAAAAGCGTGGAAATGGCTTGAAGCGCTTTTGGTAGCAATGATGATGTTGGCGTTAGTGCCACAAACTGTCAATGCTGCCGAAAGCACGCAAGCCCCAAAAGTAACGGATAATTATTTGAAAAAGGTCAAGGAAAAGGGCGAGTTAGTTATGGGAACTAGCCCCGATTTTCCTCCTTATGAATTTGTCCAAAATGTGAATGGCAAATCCAAAGTAATGGGTATGGATGTCGAAGTTGGCCGCAAAATTGCCCGAGACATGGGGGTTAAGCTAGTCATTAAAACGATGGACTTTGATTCATTATTGGTTGCCCTTGAGACAGGTAAAATTGATATGGTCATTTCCGGAATGACCGCGACACCCAAGCGGGCGCAAAGTGTTGACTTTAGCCAAACTTACTATAAAAGCGGTCAGAATCTAATCATTAGAAAGTCCGACAAGGGTAAATTCCATGATTATCGGTCCTTTGGCGGCAAAGCAATCGGTGCACAAACTGGTAGTATGCAAGCTACACTGCTTAAGGAACAAGCTAAAAAGTCTAAAATTAAAACAATGGATAAGACTAATGACCTTATTTTAGGCTTGAAAACTAACAAGTTTGATGCAGTTCTAGTTGATACTGCATCTGCTGCTGCTTTTGCTAAGAATACTGATGGCATAACATCGATACCTTCTGGGCTTAAAATACCTTCTCAAGGTAATGCTGTAGCTTTTCATAAAGGTGCTAAAAGTTTAGTTAAGTCTGCTAATAAATCAATCGATGAAATTAAAGAGAAGAAATTAGTAACCAAAGTATATTTACCTAATGTTGGTAAATATATTGCTAAAGGCAAAACTAAAAAAGAGGTTAAGGCTTCCAACTCGATGTGGGCCTACAAGGACTTCTTTATTGCTGGTGTTGGCTACACGTTATTTATCTCGGCAATTTCAGTTTTCTTCGGTTTTCTTTTAGGAGCAATCCTAGCCTTAATGCGCTTAAGTCACAATAAAATTGCGCACTCAATTGCTACAGCATATATTGAATTCATTCGTGGCACACCATTAATGGTGCAATTATTATTCATTTACTTTGGCTTAGGCCTAGTTATTAATATACCTGCACTTTTATCAGGAATTATTGCAGTCTCACTGAACTCAGCGGCCTACGTTGCTGAAGTAATTCGGTCGGGAATTAGCTCAATTTCTGTTGGACAAACCGAAGCTTCTCGCTCATTGGGACTGTCTAAGACTGCTACAATGCGCTATGTCATCATGCCGCAAGCAATGAAGAATATTTGGCCAGCACTTGGTAATGAATTTGTTTCCCTAATTAAGGAAAGTTCCATTGTATCGGTTATCGGTGTGAAGGATCTGATTTACCAATCAAGAATTGTCCAAGCTGATACTTACCGTGGAGTCATGCCATTAGTAATCACTATGATTTTGTACTTCATCATAACCTTTGGCTTGTCTAGCTTAATGAAAGTTTTTGAAAGGAAAATGAATCATGACTAAAAATGCGCCAGTGCTGAAAGTTGAACACTTGAAGAAAACTTTTGGCAAAAATGAAGTTTTAAAAGACATTAATGCAGAAGTTAAAGATGGCCAGGTTATTTGTTTAGTCGGACCATCAGGAGCTGGTAAGAGTACCTTTTTGCGCTGCCTTAACTTATTGGATCAACCAACTGCAGGCAAAGTGCTGTTTGAAGATAAAGAATTAACTGCTTTAAGCGAAAAACAGCTTGATACCTTGCGTGAAAAAATGGGCATGGTGTTCCAGCAATTCAACTTATTTCCACATATGAACATTATTGAAAATATTAAGCTAGCACCAATGAAAGTTAAAAACGCTAGTGATGAAGAGGCAACTGCTAAAGCTGTTGAACTTTTAAAACAAGTTGGATTAGAAGAAAAGGCGGAAGCTTTTCCGGCTAATTTATCAGGTGGACAACAACAACGTGTAGCGATTGCGCGTGCATTAGCAATGGATCCGGAAGTAATGCTTTTTGATGAACCAACCTCAGCACTAGATCCTGAAATGGTCGGTGAAGTACTTAAGGTTATGCAGGACTTGGCTCAAAAAGGAATGACAATGGTTGTTGTTACCCATGAAATGGGTTTTGCCAAAAACGTTGCCGATGAAGTGTGGTTTATGGCAGATGGTTATATTCAAGAAAAAGCAACGCCACAAGAATTCTTTGAGCAGCCAAAGACTGAACGTGCACAGGACTTTTTAGCTAAGGTACTTGAAGCATAAGAGGGGATAAAGCTGTGGAAAAAGAACGAGCACTTAAAATTTTGACCGATTTAATTGCAATTGATTCGGCTAATGATCATGAAAGCTTAGTTGCAGATTACCTGACAGATCTTTTTAAAGGATATGACGTGGAAATAGAACGTGTATCTTATGCTCCAGGACGTGATAACCTAGTTATTACAATGGGAAGCCATGGCCCCTTGCTTGGCTTTTCAGGACACGAAGATGTTGTTTCCGCAGGAGAATTAGAGAACTGGCAGTATCCGCCTTTTGAAGCGACTGTTCAAGATGGCAAAATCTATGGCCGTGGAACTAGCGACATGAAATCAGGCCTAGCTGCCATGGTTGTAGCCATGCTCGATTTATTAGATAGTGGAAAAGAACTACCAGGTCGAATTAGGTTGTTAGCTTCCGTTGGCGAAGAGACCGGTGAATATGGTGCAGCCCAGCTAGCAAAAGAAGGCTATGCAAACGACTTAGATGGATTAATAGTCGGTGAACCATCCAATTTTGACGTCCGCGTTACGCACAAAGGTGTGATTGACTATTATGTTACTTCTAAAGGTCTTTGTGTTCATTCTTCTACACCTGAAAAGGGCCGCAATGCAATTATGCCATTGGTCACTTTTGCCCAGCGTGTACAGGAACTAATGGATCGTCATGACCAAAAAGATCCAGTCTTAGGTTCGCTTACCCATGTCATTAGTCAGATTCAAGGTGGTAGTCAAATTAACTCGGTCCCTGATAGTGCATGGCTTTCAGGAAATATTCGGACAACGCCACTTTATTCTAATGATCAAATTTATCAGGAATTAGAAGGTTTAATTGCTGAACTCAATAAGCAAGGTGCGGAATTAACAATTCGCTATAGTTTCCCTGAAGTTCCACTACCAAGTCAGGCAGGGACAAAGCTTGCTAAATTGGCTCAGGAAGTTGTTCAAAATGATTTTAATCGTTCCTGTGATTTCACTGCAGGAACTGGTGCAACGGATTCATCAGAATATATTCAGGCTGGCGCTTTTCCAATCATTATTTTGGGACCATCTGATGGTCTAACAGCACATCAGCCGAATGAATTTGTTAAAGTTGATGACTATCTTGTGGGATGTCAGCTTTACCAAGCAATTGCACGGAAATTTTGGCAAGAATATGCTTAAGCAAGCAAAAAACCACTTCAAAAAATATGAAGTGGTTTTTATTCTTATTTAAAATCATTTTTGATGATGTCTTTGAATTCGGCTAGGCGCTTTTTAAAGGTTTCAAAGGCTTCTTTCAGATAATCTGGTTTAGTCATATCAACTCCGGCTTTCTTCATGATTTCGACTGGGTAATCACTTGAACCTGATTTTAAGAAGTTAATATAAGCTTCTCTTTGTTTTGATGTGCCGTGCACAACATTATTGGCTAGTGCAGTTGCTGCTGCAAAGCCAGTTGCATATTGGTAAACGTAGAAATTGTAATAGAAGTGTGGAATTCTTGCCCACTCTTTAGCAATTTCACTTCCTGGTTCAACCGCATCGCCATAGTAACGCTGGTTTAAGTCACCGTAGAAGTCGTCAAGCATGTCTGCAGTTAATGGCTCACCTTTAGCGTCTAAGTCATGAATATACTGCTCAAATTCAGCAAATTGAGTTTGTCTGAATAATGTTCCTTTAAACGAATCAAGGTAGTAGTTAAGCACGAAAGCACGTGTTTTTGGATCAGTAATATGATCTAAAAAGTACTCGGTTAAAATATTTTCGTTGGTAGTTGATGCGATTTCAGCCACAAAAATAGGATAGTCGCCATAAACATAAGGTTGAGTTTGACGTGTGTACATACTGTGGACAGAGTGGCCAGTTTCATGAACAAGGGTGTAAAGTGAATCGATATTATTTTCCCAGTTCAAAAGCTCATAAGCATCTGTATCATAAGAACCACCAGAATAAGCACCAGTAACTTTATTTTGTGATTCAACGACGTCAATTACACGGTTATTAAATATATAATCAACTTGCTTTAAGTAATCTTCTCCTAATGGAACTAGAGCTTTTTTAGCCTCTGCTTTGGCCTGCTCAAAAGTGTATGACAATGATGGCGTTCCAGTTAGTGGAACATATAAGTCCCACATTTGCAGATCATCCAGTCCGAGAATTTGTTTGCGTAAAGCAACGTAGTCATGAAGTAAATCAAGGTGACTATCAACTTCACTAATCAAAGTATCGTAGACAACAGTAGGCACGTGATTCTCTGCCAAAGCAGAGCTACGTGCAGAGTTATAATTATGAACTCGAGCCAAGTAATTGTGTTGCTTAACAACCCCGGAAAGAGTTGAAGCAAGTGAATTTTCAAATTGGCCATACGTAGCATACATTACATCAAAGGCATTTTTACGCACTTCACGGTTTTGCGATTGAATGAGGTTGGAATAAAGTCCGTCTGACAGCTGAACCATTTCGCCGTCATCAGTTTCAACGTAGCCATACGCCATATCTGAATTTGTTAAAACGTTGAAGGTGTTTTCTGAAGTACCAAGAGCATCCCCAGCATCAGCAATTATTTTTTCTTCCTGTGCCGAAAGAGTATGTGGCTTTTGCTGCATAATTTGTTCAAGCATATGAGCGTAATTGTTTAGCTTGGGCTCATCTTCCATAAACTGTTTTAACTCTGCTTGCGAGAGCTCTAAAATTGAAGGGTTCATAAAGGAAGTTGCTGCTTCAAATTGGCTTACTAAGGTTTGAGACTGAGCTACATAGCCAAGATAGTGTGAGTCGCTTGAGTCAACGTCGCTGGACATTGTTGCATAAACATAGACTTTTTCTAAACGGCGACCAACTTCCAAAATCTTAGTTAAGCCATCGTACAAATAATGACCGTCCTTAGTAAAATCTTTCTTAAGTTTGCTTAAGTCTTGCACTTCTTTTTTGATAAGAGTATATTCTTGTTCCCAGTCATTATCTGAACTAAATACTCTTGTTAAGTCCCATTTAAGTTCTTCTGGGACTTCTGTTCTTTTAGGTATAGCCATAAAAATCTCCTTACATGTGTTAATAATAGTTATGCCAAATAATAAAAAATAAGATATTATTAATTATATTTGGTAATATTCTAATTCAACTTTGAAAGTGATACAAATAAACTTGGATAATTATGAAGGGAATTGAATAAAGGTATGGAACCAAGTTCAAAACGTAGAGAAGATTATCGTAAACATCAATCTTCTCTAAATCTTCACCGCAATCATGTTTTTGCTTCACCAGCACAAAAAATGACGGGTAATGTAATTGCTCGAATTTGCGGTATTGTAGCTGTCTTATGCTTAAGTTGTGGACTCGCTTGGGCAGCTCATATGTACTTTGCTTTGCATAGTGCCATCGATGGGCAAGACGGTAACACCGCTACCTCTGCTCGAATCGCTAATCGGCAACCTATTTCAGTTCTAATTCTTGGCGTTGATCAGGGGCTTGAGGGACGTCATGACAAGGGTAATTCTGATACAATTATTTTGGCGACGGCTAATCCAGGTAAAAATAAGGCAACGATGACCTCGATTCCGCGAGATACTTTAGCCAACATTTTGGGAGATCCTGGGGACAAATATGACATGTTCAGGGTAAATTCAGCTTATGGTATCGGCGGCAGTAAAGCGTCAATGAATACCGTATCTGCATTGTTAAACGTACCGATTAACTATTACGTAGAAGTCAACATGAAGGCCTTAAAGAGCCTAGTTGATGCTGTTGGTGGTGTCGACGTTAATGTCCCATTTAAGTTCTCTTATGACTGGTGTGATTTCCATAAAGGAAAGCAGCATTTGAATGGTCGTCATGCTGTGGCTTATGTCCGTATGCGTCATGACGATCCTAGAGGAGACTACGGCCGCCAAATGAGGCAACGACAAGTAATTAATGCTGTCGTACACAAGGCTGTTTCTGTTGATTCAATTGCTAACTACCGCAAGCTAGTTAAGATTTTTAATAAATATGTCCGAACTAACTTAACCTTCAATGACATGCTGGCTTTGGCGTTAACTTACCGCGGCTGTTCGCAAAATATTAGTAGTGGGTACATTCAAGGTCACGATGCATGGATTAATGGTTCTTCAATCCAGGTTGCATCAACTGAAGAATTACAAAAAGCTTCAAACAAAATGCGTGCCAACTTGGGACTAGAACAACAAGTTTTGGATAATGATGAAACTAAGCTCAATAAGTTGAATGAGCAAAACAATCACATTAATTGGAAGGATCCTAATCCGTTTACTAATTATCAAATTTATCATTCTGTTGTTACTAATGAAAGCACTGATAGTACCAATAATACTAATGGCTCTTCTGATACTGGGAATGGCACAGGCAGTGATAATTCTACTGGGCAGTAAGTTTTTTGAAGTAAGTTATTTAAGTGAAACTAAGAGGAGAACGAAATGCAAAAGAAGGCACTTTTTCCCATTATTTATGGTGTATTGTCTGCACTAATTGTCTTTATTGCGGCATTCTTCATTTGTCTGCGATCATTCCATTTGACACTCCCTGTCTCTGTCATGGTTGCTGGGATTTTCGCATTATTCTTCTTTGCTCTTTCATGGTTTCGTGGGCATGCTTCCTATGAAATTAAGCGGATTGCACGTGAATTTCATTTGTCAGATGAAGATTTGGCGAAAATAACAGGGATGAAAGCAAGTGATTTTCCTATCTATAATGATAAATTGCAGTTAATCTTGCCCAAGCGCTACTGGCCTAAAGTTCTAGATGCTCTGCAAAAGTATGAGCAGGAACAAAAATAAAAGATGTCTGATGAAAAGTCAGACATCTTTTATTTATGACTACCTTTAAGACACAAAATTTTACCAATCAAATGTATTCTTTCTTTGTGCCAACTGCAACGGTGCTTTGGATAGTCTTGACTTGATTTAAGCAATAATAGATAATTATGAAACAGTACGCAGACTATTAATAAGACAAAAGAATTTTGACTTAAGACTAATTTTGGCTTATATGTAGCTAATAGTCTAAAACAGACAGCTGTTATTAGGGATGATTAAAAATCCTAGCAATTACAACTAAAGAAAAGCACTTGGAATAAGATGAAAATAAAAGGGTGGGCAAGACGTCCGCCTTTTTATTTCGGATGTAATTAATTAAAACTGCAAGCAAAAAAGATTACTTTACTATATAATTTGATTAACCCAAAGGAGATGCACAATGAGCTTACTAACAGTTAAAGATTTAGGTCAGGGCTTTGAAGATAAGACTTTGTATCAGGATGGCAATTTTGTGCTCAATAAAGAAGACCACATGGGAGTCACCGGCCAAAACGGAGTTGGCAAATCAACTTTAATTAAAATTTTGACTGGTGAAATTCTTCCTGATGAGGGTCAGATTAAATGGCAAAATCGCGTGACAGTTGGCTATTTAGACCAATATGCCAAATTAGCACCTGGTGTGACCATTCGACAGTTTTTACGTACAGCTTTTGAAAAGCTATACCAAAAAGAGGAAGAACTAAATAAGCTGTATGAGGAATATGCGGAAGACGGTAACGATGAGTTATTGGAAAAAGCAGGAAAGATTCAAACATACTTAGAAGAAAATAACTTTTACGGAATTGATACCGAAATCGAACGTGTTGCTTCTGGCTTAGGGCTAGCAGAATTGGGCTATGAACATGACGTTAGTCAGCTTTCAGGTGGTCAGCGATCGAAGATTATTTTAGCCAAGTTACTACTACAAAATCCTGATGTCCTTCTTTTGGATGAGCCAACTAACTACCTTGATGTGTCACACATTGATTGGTTAGTCGATTACTTAAACGAGTTTGCCGGAGCATTTATTGTTGTCAGTCACGATTATGATTTTCTTGGTCGAATTGCCAACTGCATTATTGATATTGACCTCGGCACAATTACTCGTTACACGGGTACGTTGAAACAGGCAATGCGTCAAAAAGAGGCTAATCGCGAAACTTACCTAAAGGCCTATACTAATCAACAACGAAAAATTGCTAAGACTGAAGCCTATATTCGAAAAAATAAAGCAGGTACCCGTTCAAAGAGTGCAAAATCACGTGAACGGCAACTGGCTAAAATGGACGTATTGAATCCGCCTAAGGGTAACCGCAAACCTCACTTTGAATTTCCTTATGTAGCGACCGCTGCCAATTTACTTTTACAAACCCAAGACTTAGTTATTGGTTATGATGAGGCAATCGTAAAGGAACCATTTAATTTTTCAGTTGGTGGTAATGAAAAAATTGCAATTACTGGTTTTAATGGGATCGGTAAGTCGACTTTATTAAAAACGTTACTAAGTCAAATAGAGCCAATCTCTGGTTCATTTAAACTGTCAGAAACGGCAAAGGTTGCATATTTTAAGCAGGATTTAGCTTGGCCAAATAAGAATATGACACCGCTACAATACTTGCAGGAAATTTTTGAACGAATCAAGCCTAAAGAATTGCGTGGGGCCCTAGCTAGACTAGGTGTAACTGCGCAACAGGCAATGAGTCCACTGAAAAAGCTATCCGGTGGGGAACAGGAAAAGGTTAAGTTGGCAAAAATGCAGTTCGAACCGGCTAACCTGCTATTTTTGGATGAGCCAACCAACCACTTGGACCGTGATTCAAAGGATGCACTTAGGGATGCAATCGTGAAGTTTCATGGTGCAGTAATTATCGTTAGTCATGAGCGTGATTTTTTCCAAGGTAATTGGATTGATAAGACGATTGACATTGAGACAATGAATAATAATTAGAGGAAAAAATTATGTCTAGCAAGCAAGATAGCTCTTTTTACCATGATTTACTAGATACATGCTTAACAGTTGGCGAGCTAATGATTGAAGGCGGTAGTGAGATGTATCGTGTTGAGGACACAATGGTGCGAATCGCAAAAACCGCCGGCGAACCTGATCCACGTGTCTTTATCGTACCGACAGGAATTTTTATGAGCCTTGATCGAGGGAACTATTGCCAAAGCATTTTGGTCCATGAGCGGAATATCAACTTGGAACTAGTTGACCGCATTAATTCATTATCACGTGATTTTGCTGCGCATAAAATCACTTTGCCACAAGTAAAAGAGCAGGTTTATAAAATTGCTAATGGCGATTTTCCAGTTTTTCCTTTATGGATACAAGTAATTGGTGCTGCTGTTTTAAGTGCGACACTAATGGTAATGTTTATTGAAAACTACGATTGGCTTGATTTCCCCGCTGCTGCAGTTGTTGGTGCAATTGGTTTTGTTTCAGCATATTACTTTAAACGCTTTACAAAGGTTAAATATTTAGCTGAATTAGTTGCGGCGATGATTATGACGACAGTCGCGGTTGGAATAGTTCACCTTTTTCCAGCAATGATTATCGACAATATTTTAACAGGAGCACTGATGCCACTAGTGCCAGGTTTGGCCTTAACAAACGCGCTACGTGATTTGTTTAAAGGTGATCTGTTATCCGGGATGGTTAAAATTTGTGAAGCCTTGCTTACCGCCTTTGCACTTGGTGGCGGAGTAGGTATTATATTGAAATTTTTGGGAGCTTAAAAATGCCATTTTGGTTAGAGTTAATTATTAATATCTTATTTGCCTACCTTGCTTCTGTTGGCTTTGCACTGACCATTAACGTTCCGCATCGAGTACTGAACTTGGCGGGAGTGAGCGGAGTAGTTAGTTGGATTATTTATTGGTTAGCAATGAGAGCATCAATGGGTAGATTAATATCAAACCTTCTAGGCTCATTTGCAATTGGAATTTTGGCAATTGTTTTTGCTAGAAGAAAAAAGTGTCCTGCATCTGTATTTTATATTCCGGCAATCGTACCATTAGTTCCAGGTGTACCGGCTTACCAAGCCGTCAGGGAATTAACAGCTGGAAACATTAATGGTGCGAGTGATTCAGCGCTAAGAGTGATTATTGTTACAGGCTCAATCGCGCTGGGGATGTTACTATCAAACATGTTCGTCGAGATTTTTTTCAGAGCAAAAAAATTTTACAAAGAGAAGAAAAATTCGTATAATAGTTAATACGAGTCGACAAAACGCGAGATGCGTATTTGGATGAGGACACCAGCCTTAATTGGCAGACACGGGAAGTGTTGGTGCTTGACCAACCTGATGTGAACAGAAGTAGTCACCTATTTTTTAATGGGCCTCGATTTAAAAAGAGCAGATTCTTAATTGAATCTGCTCTTTTTGTTTATCAAAAACGCAATCCCATGTAATCTGGGACTGCGTTTTTAATTAATATAGATAGCCTGTTTGCCTTGCTGAATATAACTGCTTTCCAAGTTCTTCCATGAGACTACTTTGTTTTTATGTCCGAACGGGTCATTTACTAGCACTGTACCATTTTTCTTATTGAAACCTGTAATTACACATGCATGTGAAGAAGGAGTTACATGGACCTTTCCTTGAGCAGTGTCCCAAGTCTGCATGTCGTTGACACGGTTAAACTTGATTGTGGTGATAATCAAAACAGGCTGGCCTTCAGAAACACGTTTCAGGACCTGAATAAAGTCGTGGCCGGTATAGTTTTGTACTCGATTAGTGTATTTACGTGCAACCTGTTCAAGGGGCTCGTTGTAAACGCACCAGCCAGCGTTGGCTTGGCTCATATATCCGACAAAGCCAACATGAGGATTACCACGGTATTGACCGTTATCTGTGTATGAAGCAACGTGTTTGATATTTTCTGATAAATCCAGCTTATTGACCTTGAAGCCATAATATTGCAATAGCATGGATAGTGAAGTAACTTCACAACCGTTTGGCAGGTCAGGGTACTGATTTTCTAGTGGTACATCAAGTTTTTGTTCTGACTTCAAGGTTAACCAATCGTAGCGGTCTTGAAATGCTCTTGAGTTAAGAACTGCGAAGATCAGTTCTAAAAAAATTACACCCAGAAGTAGATACATAATTTTTCGGGTAAGTGTTCTTTTCTTTCTCATAGGGCTATTTAACCACATGGTAAAGAAGAAAAGCAAAGGAATTTACTAAGTTTCATAACAATTCCAAGCTATTTAGGGGAATTTTAACCACTATATTTTGGAAAAAGAAAAACCACTCAATTGCTTGAGTGGTTTTAATTGATTTATGCAAAACTAAAATTAATTAGTGATGACTTGCACCAGAAGTAGCGTCTTCGTGGCTAGGTTCTTCATGACTAACTGGAGCTTCTTCACGATGCTCTTCATGGTGACTGTGGCTAGCACCTGAAAGTGCGTCTAATGAGTGGTCAACACCCTTAACAGCCATACCTTCAGTATCCATACCTGGGCAGTAAACTTCATCCATTGGGATACCCTTTTCTTCTGAGAAGGCCTTAGTTAAAGTTTCCATGTCCATTAATTCGTATGTCTTATCTGGATCCTTTGGATCAACAATTTGAATTTGAGCCATCATACCTGCATCTTCGTGTTCGATGATGTGGCAGTGGTACATGAAGACACCAGTGTTTTGGAAGTAAACCTTCAAACGAACAGTTTCTTGTGGGGCAACTTCAACAGTGTCCTTGTAAACGCCCTTTTCGTTTGGATATGGTTCTTCACCATTACGTGAAACGACTAAGAAGTGAGCACCGTGAATATGGAATGGGTGTAACATACCGTTAACCTTGTCGTTAGTGTTAGTAACGTCCCAGTATTCTGCGTTCATTAAGTCTTGCTTCAAGTCGATACGTTGCATAGCAAACTTCTTACCGTTGATCATGTTGTGGTTGTCCATAGTAACATGAGGAACTGGTGAGTTAGGGTTAACAACTGGATCATATGGCTTGAATAAGGTGTCAGGAATTACGCTGTCATCTTTTTCGTAGTTATGAATTCTAAATTCAACTAACTTGAAGTCATCAGTGTAAAGGTTAACAACGTCACCTTCTTTGTAGTTGCTGAAGTCAACAACCACTTGTTGACGTTCACCAGGTCCGATTAATACCTTGGTCATCTTAACTGGATGCTCCAAGAATGAATCATCACCACCGATTTGAGTCATTACCAAATCGTCACTAAAGTGTAAACGCCACTCACGACGGTTAGAACCACCTAAGAAAATCAAACGAACTTTTTGAGTTGTAACATCAACGTAAGGACGAACAACACCGTTGATAATTGGAGTATCACCAAAGATACCCATTGCGTTGTAGTCTGCCTTATAGTCGAATTGGTTATCTTCATGGAAGATTCTATCTTGCAAGATAATTGGGAATTCGTCTTTGCCATAAGTCTTAGGAATTGGTAATTGTGCTTCATTAGCATCAGTAACAACAACACCCATTGCAAGTCCCATCCAAACTTGTGAAGCAGTTGATGGACATGGGTGAGCGTGAAGCCATGTAAGTGCGGCTGGTTGGTTAACAACGAAGTCGATTTGCTTTTCTTCGCCTGGGTATACAGGTGAGTGACATGCACCATCGTTACCAGGACCGGAAACTTCCATACCGTGCCAGTGGTAAGTTGTTAATTCTGGTAAGCTGTTTTTCAAGGTTACATGTACATGTTGACCCTTAGTTAAAACCATTGTCTTACCAAGAACTGGGAAATTATAGCCCCAAGTATGAGTCTTCTTACCTGGCAAGAATTGGAATTCACCTTCTTGAGATTCAATGGTGTACCAAACATCATTGTTTTCTTGCTTATCAGGCTCTAGTACTGGAGGAACGATTAATGGCTGAGCCTCTACTCCTTCTGGAATATGAAGTTCTTTGTACCCCATACCATGGTTTTTGTCAAAATCATCTGAGTTATAGAAATAATCTGTGTAAACTTTGTCTGACATATTTGTCTACCTTTCAATTTAAAACTTTAGCTAAAAATTTTATATTCAAGTTAAATTTTATTCTTTGTGAAAACGCTTGTAAAGTGCGGAAAGTAATGTTTTTTAGGCTTGAAAAATATAAAAATGCTTTTTTGATTTTTAGACTATCAAAGTGTTATTTAATCCTTTTCACAAACAGCTTGAACGCAAGTGATTGTAAAGAAAAATGAATAAAAAACGGAACAAAAGTTCACTTTCTTCAAACAATTGTTCTTTAAATTTTTTTTTTAAAGAGAGAAAAATAAATTGTTTTTAATCCTGAATTTGAGTATCGTAATAGAAGACTGATAACAAATTGATTAACTTAAAAGGGAATTTTTATTTTGAAGATTAACTTAACAGACTTAGCAGAAAGAATTGAAGAACAAAACTACCTGCAAGATTTAGAAGCCGTTAAATATGCTGACATTAGCAAGTCCAAAGCCAAACTTAAGGAGCTAGCGACGAAAATGGTTAAGGAAACAGTTGCCGCAATCAAGCATGATTCTTTAAGCCATGTCGCCCTTGAAGTAACAGGACAAAGACCAGTCACTTTCATTTTAGAAAATAATATTATCAACTTACCATATAGCAATTACAAAAAGGTCAGCAACTTTTTTGAAGAGGGTAAAGACTACCCAATCTACGTTTACTTTGAAACGCAGTCAGAATTTTTGAATGCATCGAATTTTCGGATTGATCAATTAGCTACTGAAGATGAGATTATGCAATCCGAAGATGAGGTCACTGCAAAGCTAGTGGAAGCAATTGAGGGAAAAATCAAGCAAGTAAGAGAATATGCTAAGCCTGAGCCAGCACCTGCTAAAAAGCCTGCCGCTAAGAAAGCTGCTACGAAAAAGAAAACTACAAAAGCCAAGAAAAAATAGCCCGATTATTTATGAACAGGAGATAGTTTAGGCTTTTTTCACTATTCAAAATCAAGTTTTTACAATATAATGAAAGCAATTACAGGAGGGTGTTATGTTTAGTTGGAATTTGCTCGGCGTCTTATTGTGGGTCTTTGTCATTTTATATTTTATCTTTGTCATTCAGAACATTCGCAGACGGCGAATTACAATGATTATCAAGGAGCACCGCAAATTTAGCTGGACTAATTTTTTAATTGATCTAGTTGAAGTGGTGATTTTTTTAGTGGCACTTATTTGGTTATTTGATCGCACAATGCTTGATAATCCAGACCTTGAGGATACGAGCAAAATCACGTCAACAGTAACCTATGAACCACTGGTAATGAACACAGGTGAGGGTAATTCTTCCTATGTAACGATTAATTCAAAGAAGAAAAAGATTGGCACCCAAACATATACTTATTTCCGTAATGGTAGAAAAGCGCAAGTTTCAAGCGATTTTGCAACGGTAGCATATGGTAAAAATCCAATCGATCTTAATGCTACTAGGATTCCTTATGACAAAAAACAACTAGAAAAAATGGATCAAAAATATCAGCGTGCGTATGTAGCTGTTTACTCTGCTGATTATAAAAAAGTCTGGCAAAATGGTATTGGCATGCATGCTGGGCACAATGCTATTAGATATTATCTAATCAGGATTCCAGACGCGTCATTTATCAAAGAAAAGTAAAATTAATTTTAATAATAAAAAGGGTCCTGAAAGTTGTTTAGCTTTCAGGACTCTTTTCGTTTGGTAATAGCTTTAAGGATATTATTAAGTTATAAAAAGTCTTACCAAGAATTAGGGCATATAATAAATTTCTAACCTCACTAAAGGTCAGGATTATCATCGCAATCGATTTCTTGCTGTCCAGAGTTTTTGGGGAGTCTAGATTGGTTAATTTGCTTCTGCGCATTCTTTTGCTGTGAAGCCAGTAATTGAAGTGTTCTATTACGACTTGGAGTATTTTCAACTTTAATTAATTTCGCAATTTGGTCAATATTGGCTTCATTTTGCGCTTGAATCATTTCTTCGTTTTTTCTTGGATAATCAATCATTTGACCATGATTAGCTGCATATGCAGAAAGGAAAATTTTGCAGCTACGACCATTGCCTTCTCTAAAGGGATGCATAAAGTTAATTGCGTCTAATAGTTCAGCATAGTCTTTAGCAGATAAGGGCGTTGTTTTTGGGATGCTTATGTAGCATATATTGATGTCTTTTTCGGCGAAATCAAATCTGGTGAAGTCAAAAAACTGATAGCCATTTTTACTAAAATTACCTGGGCGATATTTACCAGCCCAATCGTATAGTTCGCCAAATAAGAATTGGTGAATTTTTTTAAGGTCATTGATATCTTTTATCTGCGGCTTTTTTTGTAATAGGAATAAAGCATTTCGAGCAGATAATTCATTCTCTTTTTTCTCTAACTCTGCTGCATCGTGAATATGGAGCTTGTTTTTAATACACCATTTGAATATAGAGTTTTACTAATCCAATCACTCACTGTTCTTGCTCCCAAATTTTTTCAAAACATTCAGCTACTTGAGGATTGGGATTGATTGCTTCATCTAGCAGTTCCTGAATATCTGATTTTGTTGGATTCCATCCTTCTAGGTGGTTAACTTCGACAACAGTTCTAATTTGTTGATAAGTCTCTTTATCAGCAATAAAAACGCCTTGGATAGTTTGCGTTTCATCATTTATATCTAAAATATATGGTTGCGCTTCTAATGCGTTTAATAAATCCCCTGGTCTTTCTCCTAAGCCAATTGCAAAAGCATTAAGCACACGGATTGACCAGGTTTCAATCGGTTTAACGATTGCATTTCTTAAGGTACTAAGTGGAACATTACTAATTTCAGAAACTTTTGTAACACTCATATTTTTGCTTTCAAGCAGTTTAACAATTGTTGCACTCATTTTAGAACCCCCAGTGTTTTGTCTCAGTTTTACCATATTTAGACACTTTTTTGATGATATATGGGATAGAGAGCATGACACAGTATATTTTTAATTAACTAAAAAAACCTAACAAAAGTTAGGTTTAGTTATTATATCTATCACGAGTCTTTTCAATTTTGATTTAAATTGATAGTCGTATTAGTTTTCGTTTTTCGCACCTGTAATAATAAGTTTCCTTCAATGAATGCGAAGATAAAGCTGGCTGTTAGGAAGTCCATTACGTTGCCTGAATAAAAAGCTGCAAGCAAGATAAAAGCGCTTGAGACAATTAATGAACTAACCAGATATGTTCGGGCTGATTGATACCTGAGCCAGCGATAAGCAGCATAAAGTAGTATTGCCAAGTAAGGTCCGACAAAGATTAACATGCCAATCCAGCCTAAAGAATAAATCTGAGCCGCAAAGTCACGCTCTAAGTTAAAAATGTTGTTTTCACGGACATAGGAGATACCTAGGAATTTGTCTAGCTTATTGTCATTAGTCTTAACAACTTGATTCAGCATAGCCTTTTCAAGATGGCGATTTTCCATACGTGTTTGACCGGGCTCGATAATAATTTTTAACCAAAACTCAGGATCATACTGGTAAGGATAGCTCTTGAAGACGAATTTTGGATTGAGTGCATAGGCTTGGTAGTTTTCCTTAATAAAGCTACGTAAAAAGTCTTCACGTTTTTGACCAGTAGGATATTTTTTAAGGCCGGCATTCAATTCACGTGTTTCGTCGGATAAATCATGATCGGATTGCTTTGCCAAATATATTTCGTAATTATAGCGTTGAATTGCTGGACCAAAAGGTAAGATTGCAATCGAGCCTGCTCCAATGAGCAAACTAACTATAACGGCAAGCATATTTTTTTTCGCATTCTTAAGGATATAGCGGTGGAATAGGTAGAGCAGAAGCCCAACTAGAATTCCGCCAATTAAGCCGATTGCGGCAACCTTAGTTCCGATTTCAATCATTGCTAAAGCCTGAACAACGTTCAATGTGATTGTGATCCAGTTGAAATCAGTAAATAGATAATAAATAAGTAACGGTAACAGCATAAACAAAACAGCTGAAATCATGTTGGTGAAATTAAAGAAACCTTTCGAAGCCATATGCGAATAGCCGATATTTGGATTGAAAAACCACTCGAAAATATTAGCGCTGATTACGCCTGTTTCATAAGATTTCAGTGAAATTACGAACAAGTTTGATAGGACAATTGTGCCTGAAAAAAGTCCAGAAACGCCCCCGATTACTTGTTGTAACTGTTTTGTGCCAAAATTAAGTTCTTTGGTTAAATAAATAATGACGAGTGGCAGACACATGCGAATCAAATAGAATAGCTCACCACTAGTGGAGTAACCGTAATTAGTGGGATTAACACTGGTAAATGTCCGTACGTGCACTAAATGCAGAACGCTATAAATAATTAATAAAATTAGATAGGCGATTAACCATTTTTGTGTACTCAACTTCTGCCACGACTCTTTTTGGCTAAAAAATAGACAAAATAAAACAGCTACGGCAATGAGTCGAATAATGGTCGGCAATGTAAAAGGTAAAATAGTAGCAAGGCTGCCATGGTAAAACCAGTACAAGTCAAGAAACGGTTGAACAAGGATAAACCAGAATAAAATGTTTTTTGCTTTTTCTTTCACTGTTTTTCTCCCAAAATGCTAAGTAATATGTAAGCCTAATTTTAGGCAAAAATGAACGAAAAAAAAAGAGTTTAAAAGTTTAGCTGAGCTAAAATTAAGAGGATTTTTATATCTTATCCACTAGATTAGCTATGTACTCAGAAAAGTATCATATATTACGAGAATTGACTTGTAACTTATTTGATGTGATAATTGTATTGAATTTATTAAAATTAAATTAAGCGATTCAAGCTGAAGACGTGTTTTAACAGTTACGACTACTTGTTAATTAAAGAGGATTTATTATGAAAAAAGGCACTTTAAGTGATAAACAAATTCTAGAAAGTTTGCTTGTATTCTTTTTCTTATTAATTGCTATGCCTAGGCCATATAATATACTATTGAAGGTAGCTATTATTGTTACTTTGATTCTTTTGTCTTTCATGCTTATTAAAATATATAAGAATGAAAAGGGCGCTTAAATCAAGCAGCTGGCCATTTATAGTATTTTAAAGGGGTAGAAACGTTTTAGGTTTGTATACCATTTTAATTATCTGCAATTGCAATAACAAATTACTTTCAATGAATGAGAAGATTAACATATAAATATGGTTAAGCTTTTCTAAATTTAAACTAAACTAATAATGAAGTAAGTATAATTATCATTATAGACTGGAAAAAAGTCATACTATGTTAGAATTCGGGAGTGCTTTTCAGTCATAATGGAAGCTGATAATTGCAGTAGTAATTCAAAATAAGTACATTAAAAAGGAAGAATATATGAAAAAACTATTTTATTCTATTATTGGTATTATCGCACTCGCAATTGCAGCCTTGGTGGTTATACCTAATCAGTATACGGATTACTTTAACCCTCACATTAAGATGGAAACCGATTATGCAAAGGTACCGAAGAACACACAAAAATATTACAATGTTCAGGCCGTTGACCGTAATGGCAGAAAACTCCCTTATAAGATAATGTATGTTGGCGGTTATGATCCGTCACAGGAGTATATTGCAATTCATCATAAGAGACAGTATGTAAAACTAATTGAATATATCCCTAAAAATAAAATGCCAAAAAATGACTAACTGAAAAAATGTCCAAACAAGAAGGTCTCATTACGGTATGAGACCTTTTTAATAGCAATTATACACATAGTAGTTAAACTCTCCTAAATTCAAATTAAGTTAATGCTGATGTTTCTATAACTATAGTACAATTAACTAAATTGTGATTTTAAGCAAAAAGTATGGGTATCAATAGACTGTGTTTTTTTTGTATATTAGAAAGATAAAACATGTTACGGAAATTAAAAATTATACTTTTTTCACTAACCACAGTCATTGCAATTGGCTTATTTGCTGAGAGTATTCACACTTATGATGATGAAACACTGCCAAACAATCAAACTTGTATAAATGTTTATGCCGCCAAGCCTGTAAAAAATAGTGCCCCTATAAATCAAAAAGTCACTAAGAAGGCATTTTTTGATAAGCTTCGGGGAATAGCTGACGATAAAAATGTTTCTTTGATTAAATTACGGATTAATAAGACTAACGGACGTACAAGCAAACTAGTATATAATCTTGGCTCCAAAAATGAAACTTATGCAATTTATAAAAATGCAGCAATAAAAAAGCTGACAAATAATGAATTTCAATTAGAAGATATATACGGCTTATATTTTACCAATGCTAAAGGTGAGGCTTTAAATCGAATAGTTTCATTCCTACGTAAAGAAGACCTGAAAGTAGAAGTCAGAAGCACTGCCCCAACTCCCAGTATTTTATTAAGCTCAACTCTTAGTGGCTTTCCGCAAGGTACAGCAACTATTTTTATTAGTGTTATTAGTATCATATTTATTATTATGATACTGGAAAAAGTATACCGCTTTAAAGCTTATGCCATAATGAAGATCCATGGCTTGAGTAATTGGCAAATAATCAAGTCTGATTTCAAAGATGAAATGCTATGGTTTTTGTTGGCACTGGGTGCTATTGCTATGATAGTGATTGCAAGGAGTTTATATGTGTTTACATTTGCAGGCTTGCGAATGTTCTTACCGTATTTACTTATATTTTTGACGATTTTCTTACTAGTTTTTTTATGTTTAGACACTCTATCATATTCAGTTTTAGTATTAATAAAACCATATCAAGTGATTAAAGGAATAGGAAATTCACGCCCATTTTTATTAATTGGTTATGCGTTAAAGATACTATTGCTTGGGATAGTAGCACTTAATACTATATCTCTACATAATAGTCATCAGGCTTATGTAAGAGACACAAAAATAATTCAAGAAATCCATTCCAAGAATAATCGTTATTCACTTGGGCTTGTGTGGCAACTGTCAGACAAACAAGTAGATAGACGAGTAGCAAGACTGGTACATAAGCTGGTCGTGCAAACACCGAACGTAATAGTTGCGCAAAATTCACAGGAATATCTTCCACCTAGGCGCTCTATTCATCCTGACAATGGCAATGTAATTATTGCAAACGATAGTTTCATTAAGAACAGTGAACTTAAGTCTCAACGATTCAAGTTTGACAATAAGAAAGTTCTTTTACTAGTTCCGCGCAATCGCTTAGATCAGACCAAACACGCTAAAAAGCAGATGATAAGCTATCTTAAATTCAGGAACTCTCTCCCTAATTATTATCAAAAAAAATCAAATCATTTACCGTCCATTCAAGTTGTACCCATTGACAGCGGACAAAAAATATTTAATTACACAGTTGGATACGATGATATTACGACGGCAATCTCGATAGACCCAATAATCGTAGTTGCAAACAATAAGCTACTATCAGATGATTTTTATTTGGCTTCCGTTAGTCAATCAAAAACGGTATTTTCTGATCTCAAGTTACTTAAAAAAATGATCAAGAAGTTGGGATTAAGGCCGTATTTTTGGGGCATTACCAGTCAAAGGGCATTAACAGATAATTATCAGCGAAATGCTAATCGCCATTTACTGATGCTAACAATTACAATGATTTTATCTATTCTCCAGCTTAGCTTTGTTATTATGTTTGTTAGCTCAACTTTTCTACAAAGCCAGAGGCATAAGATGGCAATTTATCGAGCATTTGGTAAATCAAGTGCTAAATTATTGGTAGAATTTTTGGTTTTCAATCTGGGCTTTGACTTATTGACAATTAGCTTTATTTTAATAAAGCATAGTTACTTGAGCTTGATACCATTTGGTTTCGGCTACATTTTACTGGAAGCAGTTATTATTTTATTAACATACTATAGAGCCCAGCAAAATATATTAATCACACTTAATCATGGAAATTAGGAGCTGTAATTTGATTAAAATAAGGAATCTTACAAAAAAATTTAAAGAAAAACCCATTTTTGAAGATGTTAGCTGTACCTTAGAAACGGGGAAAAGCTATGCTATTGTGGGCAAAAGTGGGGCTGGGAAAACCACTTTTCTAAATATTTTGAGTGGCTTAGAAAAAGCTACCTCAGGTAAAGTGGAATTTAATGACTTGAATATTAACTCAAAAAATAGGAAAAAACTATATCGTGATTACTTTGGATTCGTTTTTCAAAATTTTGCTTTAATTGATACTGAGACAGTTAAACAAAATTTGCGCCTGGGACTAACTAATTCAAGGCTGTCTAAAACGGAAAAAGATAATAAAATGCGGGCAGCTTTGGCCCAAGTTGGACTTGGAAAAATGCAATTACAGCAAAAAATATACACTTTAAGTGGTGGTGAACAGCAAAGAGTGGCACTGGCGCGAATAATATTAAAAGAGCCTAAGGTGATCTTTGCTGATGAGCCAACTGGTTCGTTAGATGCTGAAAATAGTCAACTAGTACTAAGAACTTTGTTAACTAGCTTTGATTCAGATGCAACAGTCGTGATAGCAACACATGATCCAACGGTTTGGCAACAGTGTGACTATGTAATTGAAGTTGAGAATCAAAAAATAAAAATAACTAAACGTAAAACTAATTGAATATATCCCTAAAGATAAAATGCCAAAAATAACTAACTGAAAAAATGTCCAAACAAAAAGGTCTCATTATGATTATGAGATCTTTTTAATATCAGTTTTTAAAAACTGCTTCTTGTTAGACTACTTTTCAGCTTTTTGTTCATCTTCCGTTTCATCTGTTACTTTGGCAATTTTTTCCACCTTAATATTACTTGTAGCCTTAGCCTGAATTTCTTTGATTTTGCGTTTAGGTGCCTCTTTAAGGTTTTTAAAATTAACTACGATTTTTTGGTTAAGGTCGCTAACTGCAGTATCATCAACCTCATCATAGTCGATAATTGTCAACAGGGCAGAATTCTCGTAAATTTTTTCCACCTTACCTATAAATGGTTTGGTAAGTTCTTCTTCGGATTTTGCGCTAAGAATGTCATCTATTTTTACATCTGATTTTTTCATGATGAGTTTTACTTCCTCTCTTACCCATGTTTATTTATAATAGAAAGATATTATTATAAAAAGCAATTGTTTTCAAGTAAAGGAAGCCTGGATTTTGCGAAAATTAATTTTGATTGCCGGTCCGAGTGGAGCAGGTAAAACGACAATTTCGGATTATTTAACCAAGGAATTTGCTATTCCACGTGTTGTAACACATACTACAAGACCAATGCGTAAGGGAGAAAGTCCAGATAAATCTTATTATTTTGAAAGTGAAAGTAGCTTCAAAAAGCTTCACTTTTTTGAGCATGTTAAATATGGATCATATCAGTATGGCTCAAGTAAGGAAGCACTTGATGCTGCTTGGAAAAACCATCAAGTGGTTTCACTGATAGTTGATATCAAAGGAGCTGCTTCCTATATTAATGAGCTAAAAGAGCAAGTCTATTTTTTGTATATTACGACAAGCACTAAGGAAGAGTTACGTAAGCGTCTATTGGAACGTGGTGATACTCCAGAAAAAATCAATGAGCGTCTCAGTGGTAGTGAACTAAATGCCTTGCCAGAAGAACTAATGGCAGATGCGCACATCTTGATAAATGATGATTGGGCACAAACGCAGCAAAAATTGCGTGAAATTGTTACAAATTGTCAAGTTTTATAGTGAAAATTACATAAATACCGTCTTTCCTATAAATTTCTAAATGTTTTGTAGTTCGTTTGCAATGATCGTGTAACATTCAATAAGTATTATATAGACTGTTGAGAAAGAGATTAGATATTAGGAAAGAGATTAGTTTTGGAACACGGACATAGACAAAGTTTAGTTAAGTTAGTTGCTTTAGTAGCTATATTTTTTATAGGAATCATGACCGTCGGCAAGGTATCTGCAGCCACAGCAACCGAAGTTGAAGCAAGTACTGTTACGCAAAAGCGTAATTCAGTTGCCAAACTTGCTAAAAAACAAGTTGGTAAGGGCTATGTGTTTGGTGCAACAGGTCCTTATGCCTTTGATTGTTCAGGATTAGTTCAATATGTCTATAAGAGTTCAGGCGCAGCTATTTTACCAAGAACAACTTACTCACAAGTTACTTTGGGTAAAGCTGTTTCAATGAAAAAACTTAAAAAAGGCGACTTGCTTTTTTGGGGGTCTGCCGCTTCACCGTATCATGTTGGAATTTATGTTGGTGCAAATCAGTATGTCCACGCTGCTACACCTGCTCAAGGTGTGATAAAGCAGCCAATTAGCACTTACTTTTATCCGTCAGCTGCAAAGCGTGTCATTGAATAATTAGTTTCTGCCCATTTTGGCCTTTCTCATAAAATGATAACAACTCAAACCTCACAAATTTAGCTTTGTGAGGTTTTTTACGTCTTGGTATCATTTTTGTAATGGGTTTGTAACATAGCTGAAGTAAAATTGACTCCGTGAGACTAAATAAAGTAATTAGCATATTAAAATATTGAAAACAATACGGGGGCAATTTGATTGAAAGTTAAGAGCAATTTGGTAAAATTTACTACGGCTGCAGCTCTAACCATTACTGGTTTAGGAGCAGTAAATGCTGGTAATTCAAATTCCGCCACTAGGCATGTTCAAGCTGCAACTAATAAGGTGAAAATCAACTATGTTCCAGGCTATGGTGTTAATATTTGGGACGATTATAATAACCCAAGTTTCACTGGTGAACGAGTTCAGCACGGTGAAACAGTAGACATCTTAAGTACCGCAGTTGATGCTAAAAGAAAGACATGGTATCAAATTGGTGAAGGAAAATGGATTCAAGCCCGGTATGTTGTCGATGCTAATAAAAAGATTAAGCAACAGAGTGCTTCTAACACCGCAAACAGTGTGATTTCATCTTCGAAGCAAGTAAATAAGGTTGTTAATGCTGCAAACGCAGTAATTGGTAAGCCTTATACGTGGGGCGGGAACGGTCCTAACGGTTTTGATTGCTCTGGCCTGGCACAATATGTATATAGTAAAGCTGGACTTGACATTAGCCGTACAACTTATTCTCAAGTAAAAAAGGGTAAAACTGTTTCAATGAAGAACTTAAAACCAGGTGATTTGTTATTCTGGGGTTCAGCTTCCTCACCTTATCACGTTGGTATTTATGTTGGTGATAACCAATATGTTCATGCCGCAACCCCCGCTCAAGGTGTTGTAAAAGAAAGCATTAGCTCATACTTTTACCCTTCAGTTGCTAAACGTGTACTTAATTAGATTAACAGGCTAAACACTTAGATTTTAGGTCTAAGTGTTTTTTATTTTGTTCTTTTGATCGGTGCCGCTTGATAAATAAATTTAACCAGTTAAAATAAAAAGTGAGATACTAATTTATGACCACATAGAGCTACCAGAAGGAGATTGAATTTAATGAGACGTAATTTTTTAAAAATAGGTCTTGCGGCGGCGATGACACTGACTGGAGTCGCCACAATTGCACCACAGAAAATAGTGAATGCAGCTACTTTAAAAGCGCCAATTAAACGCGTCCAAATAGATTACTTACCAGGTAAGGATGTTAAAATATGGACAAATTATCAAAAAGGCCAGTTGATTAGCTTCCGCGCTAAAAACAATAGCAAATGGAATGTTGCTGAAACTGCCGTCGATAAAAAAGGTAAACTATGGTATAAAATTGGTGACAATGAATGGATTGAAGCCCGCTATACTAAAGATTTAGATGGTGAGGCCGTTGATTCTGACGGTCAGCCAGCTAAAAATCAGCCAAAAGATGTGGCTACTAATAAAAAGGATAAACTGAGCAAAAAGACTAAGAAACAAAAGCAACCTAAGCAAACAAATAAAGAGGTTACGCCAAAACCAACTAGTGTGACAAAGAAGCCTAAAAAACCTAGTCAAGCCCCAAAAAATCCTAGTTCATTGCCTGCGGCCACGGCACCAGCAGCCACTGGCAGTGCAGCACAGCGGCAACAAGCAGTTGTTAAATTGGCTAAGAGTCAGGTCGGCAAGGGTTATGTTTGGGGCGGAAATGGTCCGGATGCTTATGACTGTTCTGGATTGGTGCAATCAATCTATAGCAAAGTAGGTGGGGTACAATTGCCCCGCGTAACTACTGATCAAGTAAAAATGGGTACAACAGTTTCAATGGATCAGTTACAGCCTGGTGATTTGTTATATTGGGGCTCAGTTGATGCTCCATATCATATTGGGATTTACATTGGAAATAATCAGTATGTTCATGCTTCTACTCCTGATAAGGGTGTGGTTCTTGATACAATTAGTTCATACTTTTATCCTTGTGTTGCTAAACGTGTCATTCAATAAAAATAAAATAATAAAAGGTCACGCATTTGCGTGACCTTTTTGTGTTTTCTAAACAATATATTGATGGAACTGAGCCCGTTTTTCAGGAGCTAATCTGGCTGTTACATGGACTCCATCAGTTTTATATTCTTCCAAAATAATTTGTGCGTATTCATGTAGGTTAGCCAATGCTTTTCCATCAGCCAGTGGCACAACTAAATTAACTTTTCGGTAACTTGCAAAAACACGTTTAGTAATTAATTGGGCGAGCAGCTTAATCGATTCAGAATCAGTTGCTGAATATAAAATGCCGCTGCCCTCAATTTGCGGATAATTTCGATCGGTTTTATCGGCCTTGTTATATGCGGTAATCATTGGCACATCCTTAACGCCAATTTCGCTCAAAACATTCTGTGTGGTTCGAATCATTTGAATCATGTTTGAATCTGACGAATCAACAATGTTAATCAATAAATCAGCATCCTTAACTTCCTGTAAGGTTGCCTTAAAGGATTCAATTAGATTGTGTGGCAATTTAGAAATGAAGCCAACTGTATCAGAAAGAATAAAGCTGAAGTTATTACTTAGCTCAATTCGCCGTACGCTAGTATCCAGTGTTGCAAATAGCATGTCTTTAACAAAAACTTGCTTTTCGTCATTTTCTTTAGAAAATTCTTCCAGTAAGCCGTTCATCGTAGTTGATTTACCAGCATTTGTATAACCGACTAAAGCAACTTTGGGAATATGAGTCTGGTTGCGGCGTTTTGCTTTGATTTCTTCTTGCCCAGAAATAGCGCTAAGTTCTTTTTTAATTATCGTAATTTGCTTGCCGATTGTTCTTCGATTTAATTCCAATTTTGATTCACCAGCACCACGGTTGGCAAAACCACCGCCACGTTGCTGATCTAAATTATTTTCTGACGGGTGCAATCGCGGCAATTCATACTCTAACTGAGCTAACTGGACCTGCAGTTTAGCCTGTTTTGTACGAGCACGACTTGAAAAAATTTCTAGAATAAGTTCAGTGCGGTCAATAACACGTAATTTTGTCATTTTTTCTAAATTGCGAATCTGCACTGGGGATAACTCATCATTTAAAACAAGCACTTCAGCTTTTAAACCATGTGCCATATCTTTTATTTCATTGATTTTTCCCAGACCAAAATAAGTTCCTGCAACCACGTGCTCTAAGTTTTGTCTTGATTGTCCGACAACTTCCATATTGGCAGCTTGAGCCAAGTTAGCAAGCTCGGTCATATAGTAATCAAAATTCGAATCATCTAAATTAATGCCGGCGAGATAAGCTTTAACTTTACGAGGGGTATTATCAATCATTTGTTCCTCTTTCTACGTAAATCTTTAGTTTGTTTATTTAATATTCGCTGTTTTAATTTTAATAATCCACATGATTGCTATCTTCTTTCTTTAATTAGGTTAGTTTAATTGTAATACAAATGTTTGGGTTTACAAAGATGATAAATCTCGGTAATGAAAACCTAGATGCTTTAAGCTTACATCCAGGTTTTGGTATATATAAGTTAAGTTGTTTCGCCAACAGCCTTAGTTTTTAACTCTGGTTGCTTCATCAGGCACATAGGCAAGTAAGAACCAGTAGCGCTATTTTAAACGTTCACACAAAAAGTGAAGTTGACTTATTTTTCTACTTGGCACAAAAGAAAATAAGAGTATAATTTAACTCATTAAGGTACCTAACTAAATTTTGAAAATTGAGAGGATCTGTAAAAATGACACAAGCTTTGAGTTATCAGACTGACGAAAAAGTGCAAAAAAATAGATGGTGGATCTTAGTGGCAGTCGGGTTATTTACCTTTATGTCAACTTTAGATGGAACGATTGTTAATATCGCTTTACCAGTTATTAGTAAAAATTTGAACATTTCGATGAGTCAGTCCGAATGGGTTGTTTCATTATATTTAATTGTTGTTTGTAGTTTTATTCTATTCTTCGGTAAATTGAGTGATCTTCACGGAAAAATTAAAATCTTCCGTCTAGGTGCCATCTTCTTTATTGCTGGTTCACTTTTATCGGGATTTAGAGTTAATCTGGTATTTTTGTTAGTTTCACGTGCAATTCAGGCGTTTGGTGCCGCAATGACAATGGCAACTAATAATGGAATTATTACTGAAATTTTCCCATCAACTGAACGTGGGAAAGCGCTAGGAACAATTGGTTCATTTGTTGCCTTAGGTTCAATTGCTGGTCCTGGCTTGGGTGGCCTAATTTTGAGTCACTTGTCATGGTCATACATTTTCTGGTTGAATGTTCCTGTTGGCATTATTGCTGCAATTATTGGCGCAATCTTCCTACCAAAAGATATTACTTTTACCAATGCAGTATTGGATAAGAAGGGTTCATTTGGTTTTGCACTAGGGATGATTACTTTATTTGGTGGAATCTTCTTAGGCCAACAATTAGGTTTTACTTCTGTACCAGTTTTAACAATGTTAATAATTGGACTAATTAGTTTCATTTGGTTTGTCTATACTGAAAATCATACAACCAATCCATTATTACAATTCAATTTGTTCAAGAATCCAGACTTTTCAGTTAGTTTGTTGTGTGCATTGTTAATTTTTATTACAAACTTTTTCTTTAATGTGGTAACGCCATTCTATTTAGAAAATGCGTTACACTTGGCACCAAGTCAAGCTGGTATTATCTTAATGATTTTACCTGTAGTTCAATTATTTGCTGCTCCAGTTGCGGGTACACTTTCAGATAAAATTGGACCAAAATTGATTACTTTTATTGGTTTAGTATTATTACTAGTTAGTCAAATTGGATACTCGCTATGCAATTTGCACTCATCAATCTGGCTATTTATTATTAGTATCGCAATTATGGGACTTGGTAGTGGTATTTTCAGTTCACCAAACAACTCGTTAGTAATGAGTTCAGTAGAACAAAAGAATCTTGGGGTTGCTGGAAGTATTAACTCGCTTTCACGTAACCTCGGGATGGTAATTGGTATTTCAAGTGCAACAACAATCTTGTTTGCGGCAATGAGTCATGCAAAAGGAGCACGTGTGACTGAATACCTACCTAAGCAACCGGAAATTTTTATTTACGGTATGCATGTTGTATTTATTATTTCAATGATTATTTGTTTAATAACTGTTGTTTTAAGTGGCTGGCGTCTATTTAAAAAAGACGAAAAAGCAGCTAAGTGATCTATTATTAAAATAAAACTAAAAAACGTTATTGCATTGTTAGCAATAACGTTTTTCTTTGTACATTAAGCAAAAGAACATTGTGAAGGCCTTATTTAACAATGTTCTAATTGAGAAAAGCGGCCAATATAAAACAAAAGAATAAATAAAAATTTCATAATTTTTTCTTATTTCGCCGTTTTTGGGTATATGATGGTATTAAAGGAAAAGCTATGAACTACAACTAAACAATAGGGAGGTTGGGTAAATGGATCATCGAATTGTTACGTATCCAGCAATTTTTAAGCCACTAGAAAATGATGTATATGTGATTCACTTTCCAGATATCAAAGGTGGTATCACAGAAGGTGAAGGTCTTCGAGAAGCGATGAAGATGGCTGCTGATACTTTGGCAAGCAGACTGTACAATAAAGCAGATTTGCCGAAGTGCAGTAAAGCAAGTGAAATAGAGCTTCCTGATGATGGATCCTTTGTTGCACCAGTTTCCGCAGATTTGACAGAAGCATCTCACGATCGGATGAATTACGAGATATAACAAAAAAGCACCCCAGTTGCTTGAGGTGCTCTTTCTTATTAACTTGTTCCAAAAACTAATTATATTCTCGGGAACAATAGTATTATAGTATATTATAACGAAATTTGCTAATAATTTAGGCTGATTTTTTTAAAAAATCAGTTGATAAAGGTGATTGAGCGCTTGCAGTAAAAGCTTAACCGATCTTTTTAATATAACTGATATTAGTTTTGTAGTATAATCCTTGAACAATGAATTTCTCAGTTAAACTTAGCTAAAAGCGGGATTCTAAGCTCGAATTGACATTAGTGTCAGTTACATGCTATTTTCTATAAGGGAGAAAGTTTGGAGTAAGCTATGCAAACAATAGAAAGTTCTATTTTGCGTGCTGCTGTCGATGAAAAGGATGCAAAGTTAGTTAATTTTGTATCTCAACATGATCAAATTGATTATTTCAAAGATGGCGACATGCAAAAGAAATTAGGAGTTACCTTTTTAGGTGACGGCCAGGGTGAAAATTGGGCGAAGCTCTTACCTTGGACAGTTGTAGATAAAGGAGACTCGCGGGTCAGTTTGGCCTTAATTGATGATGGTGAAAGCTATAAAAAGTTTCCGTATCATTTTGAAGTGATTTTAACCTATATTCTTGAAGGCAACCGAATCGATATTAAGTATTATCTCAAAAATAATTCACATAAAGAAATGCCTTTCACAGTGATGTTCACATTGCCGATTATTGAGGGCTGGGTTAAAAATAGAAATGTGAATGAGATTGAGTTAAGTAATGATGAAGTTAAATTAAAACTTGCCTCATCAAGTTTTGACTTAGATGTTAAAGACCAGCAAGTTGTTGCTTTACTTGATAAAGCAACACTTGAAGGTGATAGTGATGAAGAATTCACGCTAACTTTGACGTTAAGCTAGATAATTAATGATTTTAATAAGATAATATAGACAAACCACAGATGGTTTGTTTTTTTGTTATAATGTGTTCATTGTATTTAAATTAGGTAAGTAAAAGAATATGGATCACAATCATAATCATCCGGACAAGAGCCGGGTAGAAATACATGTAAAAGATTACAACAAAAAGAAGAAATTGATAGCATGGCTATGTGGACTTATCTTTCTCATAGCTGCTGGTGTTGCTGCATACTCGTCTTACGTTTATTTTAAAACTAAGAATGCGGTAGACAATACCTATGATAATAATACGCATGTTCAAGTAAAAAACGGCGAATTTAATGGCAAGAAAAAGTTTGCTGTCTTACTAATGGGAACTGATACTGGAGCACTTGACCGTAAGGAAAAGATTGGCAATACTGATACGCTTATCATTGCAGTTGTTAATCCACAAAAAAAGCGCTACTCACTAGTGTCTGTTCCCCGCGATACAATGGCCCAAATGGTTGGTGCTGAGCAGTTCCAAGTCGAAAAAATCAATGCTGCCTATCCAATAGGTGGTGCTAAGATGGCAATGGACAGTGTCTCTGAACTTGTTAACGTACCGATTAAATATTATGCTCTAGTTAATATGAAAGGTATCATGCGTCTTATTCGCTATGTAGGTGGAATAAATGTCAGACCTACGCTTAGCTTTGAATATGGTGGTTATGTTTTCAAGAAAGGACAGCTGACTCATATGGGTGGCGGCGGTGCCCTTGCATATTCACGGATGCGCTACGACGATCCTGAGGGTGACTATGGCCGTCAGGAACGGCAAAGACAGGTCATTACGACGCTTATTAAAAAGGCCGTTTCATTAAACACATTGACACAGCTTGATTCGGTTCTAACTTCAATTTCTGGCAATGTTAAAACTAATTTACCATTTGATTCATTGAAGGAGATTGCCTTTAATTACCGCAGCTCGACTAAGAATGTTAAAAATGACTATCTTCATGGGCATAACGCAATGGTTGATGGTGCATCTTATCAAGTTCAGTCAACTGAAGAGCTTCAACGAATTTCTGACTATCTTCGGGCTGAATTAGGCTTAAGTCCCAAAAAGGTTGATAATAATGAAACTTACCAAAACAAGCGAAATAAGGAACTCGGCTTTGATTTCACTAATCTTGCAACGCAGGACTATAATATCTTTAGTGATTATGAAGGACAATAATAAAAGAAGGTGACGATTAATGACGAGACTGCTTGCCGTTTTAATCGGCTATGCATTCGGATGTATTTTATTTGCCATGCTAGTGGGTCGTTTCTGGCTACATCAAGACCCGACTAAAGTTGGATCTGGGAACCCGGGAACTGCTAACGTTGGTGCCGTTTTTGGTAAAAAATGGGGTATAATTACTTGCATTGGTGATATTTTAAAAACACTAATTTGCTTACTACTTGTACACTATTTTTTAGGAAAAAAGGTAATGTTGACCTATGCAGGTTTAGGGCTAATTTTAGGACACTGTTTTCCTTTTTGGGATTATTTTCGAGGTGGCAAAGGAGTAACAGTTGCTGTCATTTTAGCGGCTATTTATGATGTTAAAGCTGCGGCAGTAACGCTTTTAATTGCACTTATTTTGACTATTATTCTTAAAAACTTAACGGTTCCGCCGTTAGTTTTTATTTTATTATTTAGTCTATACGAATTGACTAAACTCAGAGAAGCTGGCATTGTATTATTAATTATTACCTTGATCATGACTTTTAAATTTAGATATGATTTACGGGACTTTTTTACTGGAAAAGGAAAAAAAGTAGATATTTTATACTCAATTAAGAAAAAGTTGGGTATAAAAATGCAGTGATTGATAGCATCATTTTTTAGTGAGGACAGATACTAGCAACATGAATAAAAATAAAAAATCGTTAAAAGTCGTGCAGGCGATTTGCATATTAGTAGCAACTCTCTTTATGTTAATTCAAATGTATAGTTTGAAGGGCGTTGCTGCGAGAGCGCATTACTCATTCGTGCGTTTTATGCCTAACATGATGCATAACGCAACAATGATGATTGTACCAATGGTTTTTGGTGCAGTTTATAGCAGGAAAAAGCAGAGTGTGAGTGAAAGCTTTAAGTACTGGCTGATGGCTTTTGTTACGCTAGTTGTTTATTACATCCTATTTTTCATTAAGGTACCTGCACGCTTTAATATGTGGCGTGTTTGGGGGGTGTTGTTCCCAATTATTACCAGTACCTCGGTTTTGTTTTCTGGCTTGTTTTTCAGTTTACTGGCACAACCACAGATTTATGACTTACAACATAAGCTGACTAAAAAGCAAAACTTACTAGTACTTAGCTTATTAAGTCTTCTTGGCTTTGCCTTGAGTGCCGGAAACTTATCCTTCCAATATTCACTCTATGGTTTATACCTTGTTTTGTTCTTTGCGTGGGGGATGTTTTTAGCTGGCGTTAAGGTAAAAGGTAAGCTCTTTGGTCTAGCTTTATTTAGCGGAATTGTTTCATTCTTTGTTGTTGTAATCGGTGTTTCTGGTTTTGATGCTGTCTATTGGTCACAAATCATTTCCGGCAACGGTGGTGGTGACTGGAACAGAGAATTTTTGAACAATCCATCTTCACCATTTATGCTCCTGATGGTCTTAGCAGCATTCTTATTGTTCAAAAAGGTTATTATGACCTTCAATGAGAAGCAAATGCGTTACTTTATCCCAGTAATCATGTTCATGGATGCGCCAATTTCGACTAGATTCATGAACGATTTCCGTTTCACTGGCTCATCTGTTGCTAACAAGCTAATCATGATTGTTGTCATGCTGCTTGCTGCTGCAATTTGGGATATGGTGCTTGAGCGGTATTTATTCAAATTTAAGCCAGTTACTAAGACTATTAAGTACTTAGATCATGAAACTAATTTAGCGAAAATTTGTGAGAAGGTCTGGGCAAAAGTTGTTAAATTCATTGTCACCAACAGGGTTAACCTTCTCACATGGGCTTGGTTCTATATTTTGAGTTTCGGTTCATTTTTAATTGAATCTGATAACTTAAGAATCCAAATCAGTACGGCAGCGACAATCAATGCAATTGTTTACTTACTTGGCACCAAGTTCTTTGCCATGATTTTAACAACAATCTTTCTTGATGCACTGTTTTCAATTTTCTACTTTGTGACTACACGTTATTGGACATCCAATGTGCTAGTCAGCCTAATTGGAATCGGTTGGGCCATTGCCAACAAGATTAAACTGCTTCTTCGTGGTGAACCAATTTACCCAACAGAAATCAGTGAGATTGTTAACTGGAAGACGCTTTTGCCAATGATTGGTAAAACAACAGTTATTGCTATTCTAGTTGCAATTGTAATCGTGATTGCGCTGGATATCTTTTTGGAAATCAAGTTTCCAATTAAGAAACGCGGCTCATGGAAAAAACGTGGTATTTGGGCACTATTGAGTTTAGCGCTATTCATGACACCATTTCGCTTTAACCATGATGGTGGAGTTATTTACCACATTAATCGTGGATTTGATAATAGACAACGGTTTAGAAACCCAGAACGTGATATCCAGGTTAACGGACCAGTTCTGAATTTCTTAAACTATATTGACTTGCAAATTATGGATCAGCCAGCGACAGGCTACTCTGCTTCGACTATCAAACAGTTGAATGATAAGTACGCTAAAGTTGCTAACAAGATCAATGAGAACAGAAAGAATAAACTTAGTGATCAAACGATTGTCTTTAACTTAAGTGAAAGTTTTGCTGATCCGAATACTTTTCCAACTATTAAGATAGAGCAGTCCGCACCAAATCCAGTTAAGTTTATTGAATCAATGAAGTCACGTTCTTCATACGGTACAATGCTTAGTGCCGGCTACGGTGGTGGTACGGCTAACATGGAATGGGAAACCTTGACTGGTTTGAACATGGGATTGTTTAAGTCTACTTTAACGCCATACGTTCAGGTTGTTCCTAACTATAACTTCTATCCAACAATCGGGATGAACTTTGATTATAAGTCAGCTATTCACCCATTTATTGGGACATACTACTCTAGACGTGAAGACTATCGTCGCTTTAAGTTTGATAAGTTTGTCTACACTGGTTCGAAGTATAAAGTTATTGATCAAAAGAAACTTGGCAAGAGTGGCTATAACTCCGACTTTACTACTTATGCTAATGGACTGCAGCAAATCAATTCGCGTAAAGACGGTCAGTTTATTAATCTAATTTCGATTCAGAACCACATGCCATACAACAATTGGTATCCACATAACGAATATATGGGTAAAATCTCGGGTGATTTATTCAATACGCCAGCAATTCGTGAGCAAATGGCGACATATGTTAAGGGAACGCAATACACTGATAAGGCAGTTAAACAATTTATTGGACAAATTGATAAGATCAAGAAGCCAATCACGCTAGTCTTCTACGGTGACCACTATCCAAGTATTATTTCACAGAGTTACACTGCCAAGTATCCAGTTGAGATGCACTCAACTCGTTACTTCATTTACTCGAATAAGTATGCTCGTGAACATGGTGCCAAAACGCATTTACCACGTAAAGCTAACAATTTCGTAAGTTCAAGTGACTTTATTGCGATGATGCTTGAGCAGACTGATTCAAAGGTTACACCATACCAAGCACTCCTTACTGAAGTTCATAAGAAATTGCCTGCAATTACAATTAACTTTAAGGGTGATAAGGGTTATGAATTAATTGGACGTAAGGGACAAGTAATTGAACCTCAGTACTTAACCAAGGAACAACAAGATCTCTTGGCTGATTACGAAACTATCCAATATGATATGACTGCTGGTAAAGCTTATGGTTTACAAATTAAGGGCTTCTATAAGTAGTATCTGGTATTGACTTATTAGAAAAAAATGAGTATTATTCATTTAGATATTTTAAGTAGCGCTTCAGTTCAGTGCTCAGAGAACTAGCGGTTGGTGTAAGCTAGGCAGGCTGAAGTTTCGCGAAATACACATCGGGTGGTTCCGCTAAAAACCGAACCTGAGGCGCTAACAAGCGCAAACGTGGGTGGTACCACGGCTAAAAAAGTAATTTAGTCGTCCCTGGATTTCTTAGGAAATCCGGGGACTTTTTTATTGGAGGAAAAAGATGGCAAACTTTGATATTTTAGAAGATTTAAAATGGCGTGGAGCAATTAACCAGCAGACAGATGCAGAAGGATTAGCTAAGTACTTAGAAGAACATGATGACTTAGCACTCTATTGTGGCACTGATCCAACTGGTGATTCACTTCACATTGGCCACCTAATCCCCTTTATGATTTTAAAGAGATTCCAATTAGCTGGTTACCATCCAGTAATTGTTATTGGTGGTGGTACTGGTACAATTGGGGACCCATCAGGTCGTAGTACCGAAAGAGTTTTACTTGATGCTGAAAAGCTTCATCAAAATGAAATTGCTTTGACTAAACAAATGGAGAAGCTGTTTGGTACTGATAACTTTGAAATTGTTAACAACGCAGAATGGCTAGACAAGCTAAGCTTAATCGACTTCTTACGTGATTACGGTAAACATTTCCAAGTAAACAACATGATTAACAAGGATGTTGTTGCCAGCCGCTTGGAAAATGGGATTTCATTTACTGAATTTTCATACCAGATTTTGCAAGCAATTGATTTTTACCAATTAAACAAAAACCACGGTGTACAGATGCAAATCGGTGGTAGTGATCAGTGGGGCAACATTACAGCAGGAATTGACCTTATTCATAAGTTGATGGGATCTGATCGTGAAGCATTTGGTTTAACTATTCCATTAATGCTTAAAGCTGATGGAACTAAATTTGGTAAATCAGCTGGTGGAGCAATTTGGCTTGATCCAGAAAAAACCAGTCCTTACGAGTTCTACCAATTCTGGATTAACCAAGACGATCGTGATGTAGTTAAGTACCTGAAGTACTTTACTTTCCTAAGTCATGAAGAAATTGATGAGTTAGCAGAACAAGTTAAGACTGAGCCATGGAAGAGAACAGCGCAAAAGACTTTAGCTAAGGAAGTAACCAAGTTTGTTCACGGTGAAGAGGGATTGGCTGAAGCAGAAATGATCACAGGCTCTCTATTCTCTGGTAATGTCAAAGACTTAACTGTTACGCAAATTGAGCAGGGATTAAAGAGCGCACCAACCGCAGAGTCAGGATCGGCTGCTAAGAATATTGTTGACTTTTTAGTTGATACCAAAATCGAATCGTCTAAGCGTCAAGCACGTGAAGATGTTGAAAACGGTGCAATTTACATTAATGGTGACCGTGAACAATCAGTTGATTTTGAAGTTGATCCAGCAAAAGCATTTGACGGTAAGTATGTAATTGTCCGTAAAGGAAAGAGAAAATATACTTTGGTTAATATCAAAGACTAGTTATATGAATAAAAGTCTGGTACATTATGTATCAGACTTTTTTTATAAAGTGAAAAAATCAGATGTTAAATAGTGGAAATTAAAAATAAGGTGGCTAAAAATGAGAGCACGAGTTGTCTTGTATAATCCGGAATTAAAAGCTATTTTATTAATTCACAGGCTGAAAAACGAGCGCGACTATTGGGTCATTCCTGGTGGCGGTGCAGAAAACCAGGAAACGCCAATTGAAACCGCAATTAGAGAAATCAATGAAGAACTGAAAATTAAGTTGTTACCCGAAAAACTTAAGCGATTGTTTGAAATTGACAATGAGGTTATCTTTTTAGCCCAAGCTGGGCAAATTAAAGTACCTCGAATTAGTGGGGAAGAAAAAGAACGCTCAAGCACTAAAAATATTTACGAGCCGGCTTGGGTTGGCTTAAAAGATCTCACTACAATTAATTTAATGCCACCAGAAATTGCTAAACAGCTTTTAGAATCTATCAAATAATATGATACTTTTAAGCAATATTTGACAAAATATCAGGCTATAATTCATAATCTATTTAAGGCAATAATTATTTATTGCTATAAATTACCCCGTTTTAGGAGGAAAAGAAATGTCTGAAATATTAGTTACTACTACGGAAAATATTCCTGGTAAAGAGTATGAGATTATTGGTGAAGTTTTTGGCTTAACCACTCAATCTAAAAATGCTTTTAAAGATTTTGGCGCTGGCTTAAAATCAATGGTGGGTGGAGAAATCCGTAGCTACACTAAGATGTTACAAACATCTCGTGAGCAAGCTCTTGAACGCTTACGTCAAGAAGCTGAAGAAAAAGGTGCCGATGCAATCGTGATGATGCGTTTTGACTCAGGTACAATTGGCGGTGACATGCAGTCAGTAGTTGCATACGGTACAGCAGTTAAGTTCGTACAGTAAATAATTAAATTTAGCATCCACTAACTAAGGTGGGTGCTTTTTTGTTAAAATTAATTTGCCGCTTTAGCTCAGGAGGTAGAGCACCGCCGTGGTAAGGAGGAGGTCCTCAGTTCAAATCTGGGAAGCGGCTTAAGACTAAAAAAGGAGTGATTAAAATGGAAATAACAAAGGTAATCGATTTTGTTCAAAAGCAATTAGAAGGTGAAAAGACAGGCCACGATTTTTATCATGGTCAGCGTGTGGCCCACTTAGCTAGCCAATTATATTTACAGGATAATCCTGATGCGCCTGCAGACAGCCGCATGGTGGCGATTATTCAGACAGCAGGGTATTTACACGATACGATTGATGAAAAGATCTGTGCGGATCCTGAGCAAGTTGTTGAGCAAATTAAGTACTTGCTACCACAGGCTGGCTTTAGTGAGCTTGAAGTAAAGGATATTCTGTTTACCATTCAGCATATGTCGTTTTCACAAAATATTGAACACCATTATCAATTACCAGTTTCTGGTGAATATGTTCAAGATGCTGATCGCATTGAGAGCTTGGGTGCAATGGGAATTGCGCGCGCGTTTACCTATGGCGGTGCTCACGGTAATGTGATTTATGATCCAAAGATTAAGCCTGAAAAACTGGTTAGCCACGATCAGTATCGTGAACACACTGAAACCACCATTAATCACTTCTATGAAAAACTGTTCCAACTAGAAGATTTAATGAATACTGATGGTGGCAAAAAAGAAGCACACAAGCGGACTGATTTCATGCGTGCTTTTGTTCAAGAATTTATGGACGAGTGGAATGTTTAACTAATTCTGGCGTTCGAATTGCAGTAACGCCTTCTTACGTTCAATTCCACCAGCGTATCCAGTCAATGAGCCGTCACTGCCAATTACGCGATGACATGGAACGATTAGTGTGATTGGGTTATGTCCAACTGCACCACCAACTGCGCGTGCTTTATTTGTTTTGACTGCTTGTTTTGCTTGTAGTTTGTCAGAGAGTTCACCGTAAGTGGTTGTTTCGCCATAAGGGATTTTTTGCAATTCATAATAAACTGCTTTTCTAAATGCTGTGACTTCTGGTCTAATTGGAATGGCAAAAGGGTCTGGCTTCAAACCAGCAAAGTAGTCATTGAGCCAGCGAAGAGTTAGCTTAAGTGGATTATTTTGAACATCATCTGCTTGATCCAACTGATAGTTTGCGCCGAAAAAATTCTGATCTGCAAACCATAAACCTAGTAAGGCTTCCTCATCACTAAGTAAGATCATGTCACCTAATTTAGATTGAAAACTGGCACGATGTAACACTTTAATCACTCCATACTAATAAATTATGAAAACCATGCGGTTTCACCGGATGGTTTTTATTTGCGCATTATATTATTCATTTTAGCGTGCACTAATTTATTTTAATAGCGAACAACTTAAAAGCTCATTTTTTCAAAAGCTACTTTTAATAAACATAACACAAGTAAAAAAGTTGAAAAAATTTTCCTTGTCATATACAAAGCTCGATGGTTTAAGAGCCAAGCGCTAATTTGACAAAATCAAAAAGGTTGTTACATCAACACTCTATGTTGTATTATGACTTTGACGTGAATACTAAATATTGATATTCTAATACTAGAAATTATATGGGGGTCATACATAACTATGAAGACTAAAATCAAGAAAATCCTATCCTTTGCTACCGTAACATTTGCGGCTGGTGTTGCACTTACTGCATGTTCCGGTAAAAAGCAGGGTGGAAGTGGTAACTCAACTGATAGCGCAAAGCACTCAATCGCGTTGATTACTGATACTGCGGGTGTTAATGATAATTCATTTAACCAATCCGCTTGGCGTGGCTTTAAGGCATACGGTAAAGACCATAACTTAAAGCGTGGTAAGAACGGCTATCAGTACTTCCAATCGAGTAGTGCAGCTGACTTTGAACCAAACTTTGACCAAGCTAGCAAAGCAGGATACCAAACAATTTTTGGTATTGGTTATAGTCTGAAAGATGCTGTTAGTGCAGCAGCTAAAAAGGACCCTAAGAAGAACTTTGTTATCGTTGATGAAGTAATCAAAGGTCAAAAGAACGTTGCTTCAGCTAACTTCAAGAGTGAGCAAGCTTCATACTTAGCCGGTGTTGCAGCAGCAACTCAAACTAAGACAGGTGTCATTGGTTTCATCGGTGGAGCTCACGGTAACATTATTGATTTGTTTGACGCAGGTTTTACTAAAGGTGTTAACGATCAAGCTAAGAAGTTAAATAAGAAGGTTACACTTCTAAATCAATATGTTGGTAACTTTACAAGTGCTGACAAGGAAAAAGCTATCGCACAATCAATGTACGCTAAAAAAGCTGACATTATCTTCCACGCTTCTGGTTTAGCTGGTAATGGTCTTTTCCAAGAAGCCAAAGCAATCAACCAAAACCGTCCTGCTGATAAGAAGGTTTGGGTTATCGGTGTTGATGTTGACCAATCATATTTAGGTAATTACAAGAGTAAGGATGGCAAGAAAGACAACTTTGTATTAACTTCAGTAATCACTGGTGTTAATGTTGCTACTCACGATATTGCAAACCGTGCATATAACGGTAAGTTCCCTGGCGGTAAAGAATTAGTTTACGGTTTGAAGACAAACGGTGTTTCCATTACACGCGGCCATATCGAAGACAAGGCTTGGAAATACTCACGTGACGCACGTCAACAAATTATTGACGGTGAAATCAAAGTTCCAATTCACCCTTCAAAATAGTTCGATTTTAGAATAACAAAAGTTTTTATATGCAAAGTCGAATAGATTCATCTTGTCTTTTTACGTATTTTATAATAAAGTAATAGATGAAAAGTTCGTATTTTTGTGGAGGATAAAAACTAACAATGGGTAAAAAACTTGCGAGACTTTTGTCATTAGGAACTGTGGCTGCTTCAATTACTTTATTAATGAGTGGTTGTTCTGGAAAGAAACAGAATTCAACCGGTGAAAGTAAAAAGAATAGCATCGCCTTAATTACTGATAGCAACGGCGTAAACGACCAATCTTTCAATCAAGCTGCCTGGGAAGGCTTTAAAGCTTATGGTAAAGAACAAGGTCTTAAAAAGGGAAGTGGCTATCAATACTTCCAGTCAAACAGCGCAACAGACTATACGCCTAACTTTAACCAAGCGGCTAAATCAGGCTACAAAACTATTTTTGGTATTGGCTACTTATTAAAAGATTCGGTTAGTGAAGCTGCTAAGAAAAATCCAAAGAAGAATTTTGTAATTGTCGATGATGTAATCACCGGACAAAAGAATGTTGCTTCGGTAACTTTTAAGAGTAACCAAGCGTCATACCTTGGTGGTGTAGCTGCTGCTTACTCAACTAAAACTAACAAGGTCGGTTTTGTTGGTGGGGCTAAGTCAACCATTATTGAAAGCTTTGAAAATGGCTTTAAACAAGGTGTTGCAGATGCCGCTAAGGCAATGCACAAGAAGATAACAGTTGATGCACAATATGTTGGTAACTTTACTTCGACAGATAAAGCGAAATCAATGGCACAATCGATGTACGCAAACAAGTGCGATATTATCTTCCAAGCTGCTGGTTCAGCTGGTAACGGTGTTTTCCAAGAAGCCAAAGCTCACAACCAAGCACATGCTGCTAGTCAAAAAGTTTGGGTAGTTGGTGTCGACGTTGACCAAGAAAACATGGGACAGTATAAAGACAAAGATGGCAAGAAAGACAACTTTACCTTAACTTCTGTTTTAAAGGGCTTGGATGTTGCCACTAAATCTTTAGCAGATGATGCAGTTAAGGGCAAGTTCCCTGGTGGCAAGCACCTTGTTTATTCTTTAAAGGGTAACGGCGTTTCAGTTACAAAGGGTAATTTATCACCAAAAGCTTGGAGTGCAGTTCAGAAATCTAGGGCTGATATCTTAGCTGGTAAAATTACTGTAGCCGGAGATTAATCGCAAATAATCAAGTAATAGGAAACTCTTTGTGTTTTAATATACAAAGAGTTTTTTATAGAAAGAAATATAAGCAAAATGGAAAATACGACGAATGTAATCGAGATGAAGCATATTGTCAAAGATTTTAATGGCTTTAAAGCAAACAATGACATTAATCTAACTTTGCGCAAAGGAGAAATCCTAGCTCTTCTTGGTGAAAATGGTGCTGGCAAGTCAACCTTGATGAGTATTTTGTCTGGTTTGCTAATGCCAACTTCTGGTGAAATTGATGTTCGTGGTCAAGAAGTTGAAATTAAAAATCCGACTGTTGCCAAGAACTTGGGAATTGGAATGGTTCACCAACACTTTATGTTGATGGAATCATTCACGGTTTTAGAAAATATTATTTTAGGTCATGAAACTACTAAGGGACCAAAGCTAGATTTTAAAAAGGCGCAACAACAGATTGAGGAGTTGTCGCAACGCTATAATTTGAACATTGATTCCAAAAAGAAGGTTAGTGAAATTACAGTTGCGCAGCAACAACGAGTAGAAATCCTTAAGGTGCTCTACCGTGGTGCTGATATCATGATTTTTGATGAACCAACTGCTGTTTTGACCCCGCAAGAAATTACGGAATTTATTCAAATTATTAAAGAGCTAGCTAAAGAAGGTAAGTCAATCATTCTGATTACGCATAAGCTTGAAGAAATCAAGCGTGCTGCAGATCGGGTTACGGTTATCCGTGCAGGTAAGAGTGTTGGTACTTTTGATGTTAGCGATGTAACTAATAACCGCTTGGCTGAATTAATGGTCGGCCGTCACGTTAACATGAAGCTGGACAAGCCTAGTGCTGAAGTAGGGAAAACTACACTTAAAGTTAGTGACCTTAAGGTTAAGAACAAGCAAGGTATTCTAGCATTAAAGGGCTTGTCATTTAACCTGCGTGCTGGTGAAATTTTGGGTGTTGCCGGGATTGACGGCAACGGACAAGACGAATTAGTACGAGCTTTGACGGGAATGCAACATGTTGATTCTGGCAAGATAAGCATTAATGATGAAGATATGACCAATCAAAAGGTACGAAAAATCACCGAAAAGGGTGTTTCGTACATTCCTTCTGATCGGCAAAAATATGGTTTAATTTTGCCATTTTCAATCTCGGATAATCTGGCGTTACAGAATTATTATCATCAACCGTATTCAAGCCACCATGTAATGCACTACGATTTAATTCATCAACATGCCGATGAGTTGATTAAAAAGTTCGATATTAGAACGACTGGTAGCAGTTTGCCAGTAAGTGACTTATCCGGTGGTAATCAACAAAAGGTAATTATTGCACGTGAATTAGATCTCGACGGTGATTTGATTATTGCCTTTCAGCCTACTCGTGGCCTTGATGTTGGTGCAATCGAATATATCCACCAGCAACTCTTGCTTGAACGTGCAAAAGGAAAAGCAATTTTGCTAATTTCTTATGAATTAGATGAAATTATGCAATTGTCTGATCGAATTATTGTTCTTCATGATGGCGACATTTCTGGTGAAGTTAAGCCGGAAGAAACAAGCGATGAAGAATTAGGCTTGTTAATGACTGGCATTAAGAAAGAAGGCAACGCTCTTGCTTAAAGTAACACCAAAAACGAAAAAAATCTTAGTACCACTAATTTCTATTTTTGCTGGTTTTCTAGTTGGTGCATTGATTATGTTGATCTGGAGCTATAATCCGTTTGAAGCATATTCATCAATGTTCTCTAGTGCTTTAGGCAACATGAATGGAATTGGTGAAACAATCCGTGAAGCGACGCCGCTTATTTTTACTGCAATTGGTTTTGCCATTGCTTCAAGTGCCGGCTTCTTTAATATTGGTTTGCCTGGTCAGGCACAAGCCGGTTGGTTAACCTCAATCTGGATCGTACTTGCTAATCCAAACATGCCAAAAGTTATCTTACTGCCATTAGCAGTTATTGCCGGTGCCCTTGCTGGTGCTGCTGTAGCTGGTGTTGCCGGTTGGCTGCGTGCACAATTTGGAACAAATGAAGTTATTACTACTATCATGCTGAACTACATTGTGCTCTATTCCTGCCAGTACTTGATGCAACAAGTTATGTCTAGCAAATTGAGAATTGATACCGACACAACTAAGACAATTACTGCTAACGGTAGTTTGAAAATTGATTGGTTAAGTTCAATGTTTGGCGATTCTAGAATTAACGCAGGTATTTTCTTAGCCTTAATTGGTGTTTTCATTTACTGGTACTTAATGAAAAAGACAACGACTGGTTTTGAGATTCGCTCAGTTGGTGCTAATCCATATGCGAGTCGCTATGCCGGAATGTCAACGAAAAAGAATATTATCTACTCAATGCTTCTTTCAGGTGGTTTTGCTGGCTTAGGTGGTGTTGTTCAGGGACTTGGAACCTACCAAAACTACTTTACCCAGACTACTAGTTTGGACATTGGTTGGGATGGTTTGTCTGTTGCGCTACTTGGTGGCGGAACTGCAATTGGTATCTTGCTGGCAGCCATTTTGTTCTCAATTTTGAAAATCGGTGGCCTAGGAATGCAAACAATAGCTGGTATTCCTTATGAAATAGTTTCGATTGTAATTGCGGCAATTATTTTCTTTGTGGCAATTCAATATGTCATTGGACTTTTATTTAAGGCTCGTAAAGTATCAGTTGAAGAGTCTGAACAAAAGACGGACGGCACTAGCCCTGCAAATACAACATCAACTGAAGGAGGACAAAGGTAATGAATTTAGTTGGAATATTATCTTTATTGGTTTCGTCAACTTTTGTTTACTCTACGCCACTAGTTTTTACAGCCCTAGGCGGAGTTTATAGTGAAAACTCTGGTATTACTAACGTCGGTCTTGAAGGTATCATGACGATGGGTGCTTTTTCTTCAGTTGTTTTCAATCTGACCTTTGCTTCAACTTTTGGTAAATTGACACCATGGTTAGGTTTATTAGTTGGCGGCGTTGTTGGCTTGCTATTTTCATTATTGCATGCCGTAGCAACGATTAATTTCCACGCTGATCACGTAATCAGTGGTACTGTGCTTAACTTAATGGCACCCCCATTAGGCGTCTTTTTAGTAAAAGCAATTTATGATAAAGGACAAACTGAAAATATCACTCAAAGCTTTGGTTACTTTAGTTTTCCTGGTCTTGCTGATATTCCAGTCATTGGACCAATTTTATTTAAAAACACTTCTGCTCCTGCTTGGGTAGCAATTATCGTTTCAATTATCCTTTGGTGGGTATTGTATAAAACGCGCTTTGGTTTGCGTTTACGTGCTTGTGGTGAAAACCCACAAGCAGCCGACACCATGGGTGTTAATGTCTATGGGATGCGCTATGCTGGTGTTCTGATTTCTGGCTTTTTAGGCGGAATTGGTGGTGCTGTTTTTGCTCAAGCAATTTCCGGTAACTTTTCAATTTCGACCATTGTAGGTCAAGGATTCATGGCTTTAGCAGCAATGATTTTTGGTAAATGGAACCCAATTGGTGCGATGCTTGCATCACTGTTCTTTGGTTTTGCTCAGAGTATCAGTATTATTGGTAATCAATTACCATTTTTCAACCATATTCCATCCGTTTACATGCAGATTGCACCATATGTAATCACGATTGTGATCCTAGTTCTGTTCTTTGGTAAGTCAGTTGCACCAGCTGCTGATGGTCAAAATTATATTAAGTCGAAATAAGGAGAAAAATGAAAGAATTCTATTTCAATCACGATGGTAATATCGATGATTTAGTATCATACCTATTGTTTTTACAAGCACCAGAAATTAAGTTGCTTGGTGTTGGTGCAATCGATGCCGACGGTTATGTTGACCCATCAGTTGAGGTCTGCCGTAAGTTAACCGATCGTTTTAATACACGCGGTGATAAACTAGAAGTTGCTAAGTCAAATTCACGTGCTGTTAACCAGTTTCCTGAAGCTTGGCGGACAGCATCGTACTCTTTCAATTCATTACCAATTTTAAATGAATCAGGAAAAATGGTTACCAAGGAAGCAGACCAACCTGCTCACTTAGACATGGTCACTAAGCTCGAAAATGCTACTGCGCCTGTAACTGTTGTTATGACAGGTCCATTGACTGACTTGGCTCGTGCCCTAGATGCTGCGCCTGAAATTGAATCAAAAATTGAAAAACTTTATTGGATGGGTGGCTCTCTTGATGGTCACGGAAATGTTGTTCAAGTTAATGCAGATGGCACACAAGAATGGAATGCATTCTGGGATCCATACGCTGTTGAGCGTGTACTAGCTTCAAATATTCCAATGGAAGTCATTGGCCTAGAAAGTAGTGAAGAACTACCGCTAACAAATGAATTGAAGATGCACTGGGCAGGTTTACGCAAGTATCCAGCTGTTGATTTAGCTGGTCAAGCTTATAGTCTTCTGGTTAATCCACCAATTCAAACAGCTCAACTATACTTTTGGGATATTTTAACTGTTATCAGTGCACTTTATCCTGAAGTTGTTTTAACAGCAGAAAAACGTAAGGTAAAAGTTATTACTAAGGGAACTGCTGCTGGCCGAATGGAAGAAGATCCAAATGGCCGTGAAATAACTTTAGTAACTAAAGCAGACAAAGATTTATTCTTCAAGAAGTTTGACGAATTACTTATGCGTGCAAAATAATAAACAAAAAGAGTGAAGTTCATAATTTTGAACTTCACTCTTTTATTTTGCCTATTTTTAGTTTAAGCGATTGAATCCCAAGCAGGAAGATCTGTAATTGGGCCTTCTGTCAAGGCAAGCTGTTCAGAAGTTAAGTACTTCTTGTGTACGACAACTTCGTAGACGTAGTCCTTGAACCAGTCATTATTCATAACGAAGAAGCCCTTGTCCCCGTTTTGTTCGCCCCATGAGTTTTCAACTTTCCATTGACGAATATGACCGTTATCTTCATCAACACCAACTAGCGTCATAGCGTGAGTAGCTGAACCAGCACCAGTACGCAATCTGTCAGCCTTAGACATTGTTAAATTAACGCCAAACAACTCGTTGAATTTGTATAGATTGTTATCAAGGTAACCTGCCTTACGGTCACTTTGTATACCAACATCATTACCAAACCAAACAGCTTCACCGTCTTTTAATTGGTTAACTGCGTAAGTTTCCAAAAACTCCATCGGCAAGTTTAGGAACTTGATTCGGCAGACACCTTCAACGTTGTCAGCGAATGGTAAGCCGTAGAGCTTGTTGTATTCATGATCAGGTGCATTTGTTAATACAACGTAGTCATCAAAGTCAACATCGCCCATGTACTTGTGCAAAAATTCGAGTGGAGTTAAGTCTTTATCTAAGTGATATTTCTTATCGTCATCACGATATTCCAAATCGAATTTCTTTGGTGGTTCACCAACGGCAATTGCTGTCATTTGGTAAACTTCGCCTAAAAATTGTTCACGTGCTTTTTCGACTTCTTCGTCTTTTCCTTCTTGCTTTAATTTACGCAAAACCAAAGCGTCTTTCTTCAACTTGTCACCCAAAGCCTTACCCAAGGCACTGGTATTATTAGCGTTGAAACTTTCCGGCATTGCATAGGAAGGTACAACACCATATTTTTCAATCAAAGCAGCCCCCATGTGGAAATGACCGCCATCTTGACCGGCCCCTTCTAAAATAGCTCTAACTGTCCGTGAGTTGAGGGGCTTGTCTGCTGTATCCAAGATGTTGTCATAAAAAATGTTTGCACGCTCGATTTTGTCCCAGAAGAAGTTATAACTTTGTGAGAAAGTAAAATTCTTACAGTTATGCTTTTTACCAAAGTTGTGGCGCAAAATATTTAATGTGGCGAATTCCCAGCAACGACCAGATTGACGCTGATTAGTAACATTTTCTGTGTCTAATTCTGTAGAGAAAACACGAGTTAGTTCACCTTGTACACGTTCATTGTAAGCAGCAGCTAACACACCACTTTTTTGGGTTGCACGTGCAACTACTTGATTTTTAGGGTTTTGATTAAAATTGTCCGTAAACTTTTCTAGTTCTTGGACAGTAACTTGATGTCCCATAGATAATTCTCCTTTTTTAATCTAATTTTAAATTACTTTCTATTCTAATCTAAAAGAAAAGTGGGTTCAATAGCTGAACCCACTTTAGAGAATTATTTGTATTGGCAACTTATCTAGAACTTCTTGCAATTAAAATATAAATAAGCTAATCAATTTGAATTGAATTATCACTTTGATCAGAACTTTGTTTTGGTAAAGTAATAGTCAATACACCATTATCATACTTTGCACTGATCTCACTTGCAACTACATTTGGTAATCTAAAGCTACGAGAAATGTGACCATCGATTCTTTCACGATGAATAAGGCTGTTGTCCTTGGACATATCTTTAAATGATTTTCTTGAGCCTGAAACGCTTAAAATACCATTATTGTAGCTTAGATTAATATTGCTCTTATCCATTCCTGGCATATCAACTTTAATCACATATTCTTTATCGTTTTCAATTACATCTGATTGCATTAATTTGGCAACATTAGTATCGTCAAAAAACTTTCTAGGAAGATCAAACCAATCATTCATTGCATCAAATAAGTCATTACGACGATTCATCATATCATTTGCCATAATTTAAAACTTCCTTTCAATTTTTTGTTTTCAATTTAGTTAAATATGTAAGTGAAGACTTTCATTTCTTCCTTACAATTAATATTATAGTACCATTATTCGAAAAGTGAACAATTTTTAGCACTTTTCTTCGTCGAGTGCTAAAAATCGAAGGAAAATGCTGATATATCAAGGAAAAAACTTGTGGAAAATTTTTATAAAAAAGTAAAAAAGGAGATAAAACTTTGGTTTATTATCAGAAAATGACGCCAACAGGCTACCAAAAAATTGAAGAGGAAATTGCTCGTTTAAAAAAGGACCGACCAAGACGAATCAAAATTTTGCAGGAGGCCCGATCACTTGGTGATTTATCGGAAAATACCGAGTATACAGAGGCTAAGAGAGACTTGGGGCACCTGCAAAGTCGTTTGCGCTACCTTGAAAAGCAATTGAAGTATGCTGAAGTAATTGAAAAGAACGATGATGGCAAAGTTGATTTAGGTAAAACAGTAACGCTTCGTTTTGATGATGATGAAGAAACAGAAAAGTATCAGATCGTTGGACGAATGGAAGCTGATATTGCCGAAGGCAAAATTTCCTTTGACTCACCTTTGGGCCAGGCGATAAATAAAAAAGAAGCTGGCGCAGTAGTAAATGTGGCAGCCCCTGCGGGTGAATACCAAGTGACAATTCTTGCAGTCGAATAAAAAATTCTTGCTTAACCAAACTCTTGTTTGTATAATTTATAATACAAACAAGAGTTCGGAGTGGAAGTGGTGAAAAATGTATGATTATCGTTATGAACCTCATAATGTAGTGTTTATGATTGATAATAAATCGTTTTTTGCTAGCTGCGAAGCAATTGAATTAGGTCTTAATCCAATGAAGGCGGTATTGGCAGTTGCGTCTCATCAGCAAGATGAGGAAAGTTACGGTTCTGGCTTAATCATGGCTGCTTCGCCCTTAGCTAAGGCAAAATATGGTCTAAATAATGTAATGCGGGTTCGTGATGTTCCTAACAAAAAAGAGGCACCTGACTTAATTTTGGTGCCTCCGCATATGAACTTATATATTAAGCGCAGTACGCAGATACTTGAAATCTTTCGTCAATTTGCGGCTGATGAAGATATTCATCCCTATTCCATTGATGAAAGCATGATTGACATGACAAAATCGTGGCATCTATTTGGCGATGATCCATATTTAGTTGCACGTAAGATACAGCTTGAGATAAAAAATAAACTTGGTTTCTATACCACATGTGGAATAGGGGAAAATCCCTTATTGGCTAAATTATCAATGGATATCTCAGCTAAGCATCGTCACTCAATGATTGACTATTGGCACTACATTGATGTTCCAGATACTATCTGGCAGATTAAAGACATGGAAGAAGTCTGTGGCATTGGCAAACGCACAGCAAAGCATTTGCGCCGGCTTAACATTAATAATATGTATGAACTAGCACATTCAGATCCTGCAATTCTAAAAAAAGAGTTTGGCGTAATGGGCGAGCAGTTATTTGCAATGAGTTGGGGTGTTGACCGAAGCATTATTAGAGAACGTTATTTTCCCAAAATGAAAAACTATGGCAATTCGCAAATTTTGACCAGAGATTATACTGATCAGCGTGAAATAGAGATTGTCTTGCGTGAAATTAGTGAACAAGTGGCAGCTCGGATTAGATCACATAGAGTGCAGACGGGATGCATTAGCTTAATGGTGAACTTTTCAAAATATCGGCTTAAGGGCAAACGGAAAGGCTTTAACGTTCAGCAAAAAGTTTGTCCAACTAATGATAATGATGCAATTGCAGCAGAAGTGCTTGCCCTTTTTCGCAAAAACTGGCATGGAGAAAGGGTTCGTGCCTTAGGCGTGAGTTGTGGCGACTTGCATCCCGATAATTACCAACAATTAACCTTTTTTGTGCAACCAAGTCAACAGATTAAAAAGAAAAAAATTGATCAAACAGTTGATCAAATAAGACAAAAATATGGTTTTACAAGCTTAGTCAAGGCGTCAAGCCTGCTTCATGGTGCAACCGCAATTAAGCGTAGTAGCTTAGTTGGTGGCCATAATGGCGGTAATGCTTACGACTAGTGCTTAGTCTTTCTTAATTGAAAAATGGTGCTGGTGTTTCATAAAGTAGTCTTTTTTTGCTATAATATGGAATTTGTAGGGTACACAAAGAGATAGGGGTAATTGATAGTGAATACACCAGCATCAAGACAGGGTAACCTAATACGCTATATTTTCTATTTAATTGGTTATTTGATGGTTGCCGGCGCGTTCAAACTGGTTACGATGAATTCACCAATTCACATCTGGGATTTGATTTTGTTTATAACCATTTCTTTGATGGTGTTGCTATTTTTCATTTACCGGTTTAATCGTGAGCAACGCTTTTTCGATAGAAGCTATTCTGGTTCCTGGCTTAATAACTTTGGCTTAATTATTGCTTCAACAATTGTTATAACAGTTTTACGCATTTTTGTTTCGTGGTTGCAATCAACTGGAAAATTAAAAATGTATCATTTTCAGATTGCTTATTTGCATCATGAATCGACTTTAGCCTATTGGTTTCTCTTATTGGCGTTGGGTGTGGTTATACCAGTTTTACAGGAATTCTTGATTACTGGGTTCTTGTTCAATTACGCTTTTCGCAAAAACACAGTAATGACAGCAGTTTTGGGTATTATTGTTTCAGGCGTTTTGTTTAGTTTGCTAAACTGGCAAGATTCAATTGCGCTTTTGCTAGTTAATGCGCTTTTTGGCGCAATATTTGCATGGTCGTATCTGCATACCCAGACAATTTGGATGCCAATCTACTTGGCGGTCCTAAATAGCGTAATTCTAATTATTATGACTTAAGCAAAATAGCATAAAACAAAAAGGCAACGATGATTAATCGTTGCCTTTTTCTTGTTAAGCGGATAGCGTGAATCGAACCCGCATCTTCAGCTTGGGAAGCTAACGTTCTACCATTAAACTATACCCGCATTACTCAAATAGTTTACCATGTTTCTTTTTTGAAACCAAGCACAGATTTGGTAATTAGCTTATGAAGAAGTTGAGGTTATTTTAAAAAGATACTTACTGCCGTTGAGGAAGCTTGGCACTTGTAAACTGAAAGTGACTACGATCAACTAGGGATGAAAAGTCCTGAAAGAGCCACTGACGCAATTCGCTAGGTTTGATCACTAGCGGCATCCGATCGTGCACTTTGGCATATTCTGCTGACGGTTGTGTGGTAACCATTGAAAAATGGTCTTTTTGATAGATGCCTGCAATCAACGTTAATGGTTCATTGGCAGTTTGGAAATAATAGCGCTCATGATATTCATGGTTGTTAGAAGCAACATAAGTTTCACGACTGGATTCAAAAAACTGGCTGGCAATAATGATGCACCGATATTTAGCAAAGGAAGAATCCCACATTGACTTCTTTTGCTCAAAAAACCGTTCAACGCGCGCGTTAAAAAGCACCTTTTGGTGGTCAAATGGACTAGGGTAACCCCAAATTTTTGCCTGGAGTTGAAGCTGATCATTTTGGTATAGCAACACTGAAGCGGCCCCTTTTGGAAAAACTGCCTGATTTTGTGGTAAGTTCTTATCGGGTTCAATTAATGGTAGGTTTAAGTCATTTGCTAAGTATTTTTTAATATCTGCTAAGGTAGGCAGCTGAAATTGATTGCACATTTTATCCTCCATGTTTAATCATTGCTTGATTTTTGGTAGAATTAACTATAATTATTACATTAAAACAAATTTTAAGTTTTCAGAAAGGTAAAAACCATGGCTAAAAAAGTTATTTTGACGGGTGACCGTCCAACCGGAAAGCTCCACGTTGGACATTACATCGGTTCCTTAAAAAATCGGGTAATGCTACAAAATTCAGGGGAGTATCAGCCTTATATCATGATTGCTGATACACAAGCATTAACTGATAATGCCCGCGATCCCGAAAAAATCCGTAATAGTCTCATTCAAGTTGCATTGGATTATTTGGCTGTTGGCATTGACCCTGAAAAATCAACTATTTTTGTGCAATCCCAAATTTCTGCTCTATTTGAATTGACAGCATATTATATGGATCTTGTGACTGTGGGTCGCTTGGAGCGTAATCCAACAGTTAAGGCTGAAATTAAGCAAAAGAACTTTAATGATTCCATTCCGGTTGGCTTTCTGAACTACCCAGTTTCGCAGGCAGCCGATATTACGGCGTTCAAGGCAACACTAGTGCCAGTTGGTGATGACCAAGAGCCAATGCTTGAGCAGGCACGTGAAATTGTTCGCACCTTTAACCGCGTTTATGACTGCAATGTTTTGGTTGAACCAGAAGGTTACTTTCCTGAAAAAGGTCAGGGTCGTTTACCAGGACTTGATGGTAACGCCAAAATGTCAAAATCTTTAGGTAATGCGATTTATCTATCAGATGATTCTGAAACTGTTCAGAAAAAGGTCATGTCAATGTACACTGACCCTAATCACATTCATGTTGAAGATCCAGGCAAGGTTGAAGGCAACACTGTTTTCACTTACCTCGACATTTTCGATCCTGATAAGAATAAGGTAGCGCAATTAAAGGAAGATTACCAAAAAGGCGGCTTGGGTGACGTCAAAATTAAGCGCTACTTAAACGAAGTGCTTGAAAACGAATTGGCACCAATTCGCCAGCGCAGAGCAGAATATGAACAAAAGCAAGATGAAGTTTATGAAATGCTAATCGAAGGCTCGGAAAAAGCCAACCAGGTTGCAAATCAAACCTTAAGTGAGGTAAGGGATGCAATTGGTCTGAACTATTTTAAGAGGTAAAAAAGATGCGTGATCGGATTCCTTGGAAGCAATATTTTATGATGCAGGCGTTGGTGATTGCCCAACGTTCCACCTGTGATCGTGCGCTTGTTGGTAGTGTTCTGGTTAAGGATAACCGGATAATTGGTACGGGCTATAATGGCTCTGTTACGAATGAACCACACTGCGATGATGCTGGCCACCAGCTGGTCGATGGGCACTGCGTCCGCACCATTCACTCCGAAATGAACTCGCTTATTCAGTGTGCCCGTAATGGTGTTTCAACTGATGGTACGGAGATCTATGTCACGCATTTTCCATGCTATAATTGTGCCAAGGCGCTGGTTCAAGCTGGAGTTAAGAAGATTAATTATTATTTTGACTATCACGACAGTCCGTTAACAATTGCACTGTTTAAAGATTGTGGGGTTCCTTATGAGCAAATTAAAATCGACCGAAATTACGTGGAGCAATTGGCACGTAAATTGGAAGATGCTGAAAACTAAGCTAGTAGCAGTTATTGCATTAATCAGTCTTTTTCTGACAACGACCGCTTTTTCAAATCCAGATTTACACGATAACTGTAATTTGGTAGAAAAAGAAACTAGCAAGTTAATTAAGGAGAAAAACAACCGCTATTTACAAACTAGTGAGCAACCTAAAATTATTGTGAAAACGGTCAACCGGGTTGATCATTTAACACCTAAGAAACTAAGCAAATATAAGCGTACTGTTTTTATTGTTGTGGGTTATAAGGACAAAAAGAAAAATGTTCAGATCTATTCCAGCAAGGATTTGCATAGTGCCTTTACTGCTGACATTAGGGGCAACATTATTCGATCACAATCTGATCAGCTTCGTAGCAACAATAAAAAAGAGTTTAATAAGGGTCTGCGGTTTGTTTTTAGGGCTTGCGCCACAACAATTGATCAGCGTTACCAATATGCACTAGATAAATATGATTTATCAAATGATGAACGTACGCAGCTCACGCATCCGCGCCGTCTGGCATTACCGATTGCCTTGGCATTAGTACTCGTAATCGGTGGGTTATTATATTTCTTCAAAACTAATATGCAACTAAAGAAATAAATTAAATAACTTGACTTAGCGCAGTTTGATATATTACACTCAATATGAAAATTAAATAGCAACAAATAAACTGTTAGGTGAGACTCCTACGTGAACATATGCTATCGCCCGGAAACATCCAGAGATGCCAACGAGTCAAATAGTTTCCGTCGACATAAGGCGGCAACCAGATAGCTAGCTCTAAGCTTACGTCACGTAGTGTTAAAACTGAACGACGAGTATTAATGATACCTTGTTTTAAAGGGGTCGCCAGCGGTATGTAGGCGGCCCCTTTTTAGTTTGTTTGAGTTCTTTGAAAAAAGGAGTGAGAATGATGCTGAGAAAACCAAATGAGGCAACCAGCAACAAGGATTTAGAACTGGTGAAGGCAATTGCCAAAGAAAGCAGGTCTGAAACTTTAGCTAGATTACATGCAAGTAGTGAAGGCTTATCCACTGAGCAAGCAGAAAAAAATCGTGAGGAGTATGGCGCAAATACAATTGAGTCCACCCAACACAATTCAAAATTGCGCTTTTTGGTAGAAGCCTTTATTACACCGTTTACACTGGTAATATTAGTTTTAGCTGCTTTGTCACTATGTACAGATTATATTTTTGTACCAGCAGGTGAAAAAGACTTAACTACCGTTTTAATCATGTTAATCATGGTATTTATTTCTGGAGTAACTAGTTTTATTCAAAATGTTAGGTCATCAAACGCAGTCGATTCGCTGCTCAAGATGGTTTCTGTAACAACAGACATTATCAGAGACGGTAAGGACCAAGAAATTGATACCAGCGAAGTGGTCGTTGGCGATATCATCAGACTGGCTGCAGGCGACATGGTTCCTGCAGATATGCGTCTTTTAAATAGTAAAGACTTGTTCTGTTCATCCAGTTCACTAAACGGTGAATCGAATCCAGTAGAAAAGATTGCGACTAAGAAACCAAAAATTGGTGCCGATCGAGATTACCTCGACTACCCTAATGTTCTTTACGAAGGGACCACAATTGTTTCTGGTTCCGGACTAGGCGTGGTTTTTGCCACCGGTGAACGGACCATGTTTGGTAAGTTAGCCCACGATATTTCACACAATGATGTCAAAAACACAGCTTTTGATGTCGGCATCAAAAATGTTTCTAAGCTGTTGATTATCATGACGGCAATTATTGCACCACTTGTTTTCATTATTAACGGCTTAACAAAGGGTGACTGGGTTAGTGCATTAATCTTTTCAATTGCAACTGCTGTTGGCTTAACACCGGAAATGTTACCGGTAATTGTTACAACCAATTTGGTTAAGGGTTCAATCGAAATGTCTAAAAAAGGCACGATTGTTAAGAAGATGAACTCGATCCAGAACTTTGGCTCAGCTGATATTCTGTGTACTGATAAGACCGGTACATTAACTCAAGATAAAGTGGTTTTAGAGCGTCACTATGACCTCAACCTGCACGAAAACCAACATATTTTGGAGTTAGGCTACCTGAATTCATACTATCAGACAGGAATGAAAAACTTGATTGATAAGGCAATTATTGAAGCTGCCGGTGATGAACTAGACATTAATGAAATTCAACGTGACTACAACAAAATTGACGAAATTCCGTTCGACTTTTCTAGAAGAAGAATGAGCGTGGTTGTGGAAAATTCTGACCGTGAGCACGGTGAACACCTTTTGGTAACTAAGGGTGCATCCGAGGAAATGATGGCTGTTTCGACTAAGATTGAGGTTGACGGACAGATTTTGCCACTCACTGATGAACGCAAGAAAAAGGTAATGGACAAAGTCAATGATATGAACGATGACGGTTTGCGGGTTATCATGATGGCATACAAGCGTAATCCAGCACCCGTTGGTGAATTCTCTGTTAAAGATGAGAGTGATTTGATTCTATGCGGCTTCCTTGCCTTTCTTGATCCACCAAAGGAAAGTGCTAAGGCTGCCCTTGCACGACTCAAGGATGATGGAATTACCGTTAAAATTCTAACGGGCGATAATGAAGCTGTTACCAGAACAGTTGGACTACAAGTTGGCTTGAACGTTGACACCGTCTATTCTGGTGCAGACTTAGAAGGCAAGAGTCCAGAAGAACTGGCAAAAATGGTGGAAGAGTGCAATATTTTTGTTAAGTTATCTCCAGAAGACAAAACCAACATTATAAACTTATTGAAAGACAACGGTCACACGGTTGGCTACATGGGGGATGGAATCAACGATGCCCCTGCAATGAAAGCCGCAGACGTTTCAATCTCAGTTGATACAGCAGTTGATATTGCTAAGGAATCAGCTGACATTATCTTATTACACAAAGATCTGAACGTACTAGAAACAGGCGTTAGAATTGGGCGTAAGGTCTTTGGTAACACTATGAAGTATATTAAGATTACCTTATCATCCAACTTTGGTAATATCTTGTCGATTATGGTTGCCTCTTCATTTTTACCATTCTTACCAATGTTGCCATTACAACTGTTAGCACTAGATTTACTGTATGGAACTAGCTGTCTATCGCTGCCGTTTGATGATATGTCTGATGAATTCTTGCGCGAGCCGCGTACGTGGTCAACGAAAAAGCTGCCAAAATTCATGTTCTACTTCGGACCAACTTCATCCGTTTTTGATATTTTGACGTTTGCACTGCTGTACTTCGTCATTTGTCCACATTTAGTTGGTGGCAGCTTTACTGCAATTGGGCCAGCTAAACAGGCAGCGTTTATCGCATTGTTCCACACTGGCTGGTTTATTGAATCACTTTGGACACAAGAAATGGTTATTCATGCTTTGCGTGATCCACGCTTACCATTTATTGGCCAGCACGCATCGCCAAGCGTTACTTTGTCTACTTTTGGCGCAGGGGTAATTGGAACATTGATTCCATTTTCCTTCCTTGCACAAAAACTAGGCTTTGGACCAATGCCAATTTCCTTTATCTGGATTGTTTTAGTGATTTTAGTTCTCTATATCTTGTTGACGATGATTGTAAAACACTTCTACATGAAAGATGAAAAATTCTTAATTTAAATAGGTAAATCTTTATAATATATCTTAAAAAAGGGAACTCCGTGAGGAATTCTCTTTTTTATTGATGTAGTATAATATAATGAAATTAAACGAATCTTAAGGAGAACAGAATATGGCTGATAAAAAAACTTTTTATATTACAACCCCAATTTACTATCCGTCCGGCCGCTTAACCATTGGTAATGCATACACAACAATTGCTGCCGATGTAATGGCGCGTTACAAGCGTAGCCAAGGCTATGACACTTTCTTTTTAACTGGTACTGACGAACACGGCTTAAAGATTGAACAAAAAGCAGAAAAGCAAGGAATTAAGCCACAAGAGTTTGTTGATAACATGGTTGTAACATACAAAAAGCTATGGAAGAGCCTAGATATTTCATACGATAAGTTTATTAGAACTACCGATGAAGAGCACGTTAAGGGTGTCCAGAAAATTTTTGAGCAACTATTAAAACAAGGTGATATCTATCTTGGCGAATACACTGGCTGGTATTCAGTTGAAGACGAAGAATATTTCACTGAATCCCAACTTGCAGAAGTTTATAAGGACGATGAAGGCAATGTGATTGGTGGTAAGGCACCATCAGGTCATGAGGTTCGACTAGTTAAGGAACCATCCTACTTCTTTAAGATGAGTAAGTATGCTGATCGACTTTACCAATACTACCAAGATCATCCTGAATTTATTTTGCCTCATTCTCGTGAAAAAGAAATGGTTAATAACTTCATTAAACCTGGTCTTGAAGATTTATCAGTTACTCGGACTACCGTCTCCTGGGGAATTCCAGTGCCAAGTGATCCTAAGCACGTTGTTTACGTGTGGATTGATGCATTGTCTAACTATATTACTGCACTAGGTTATGGTTCAGATGATGACTTGCTCTTTAAGAAATACTGGCCTGCAGATGTCCACTTAGTAGGTAAGGAAATTGTTCGTTTCCACACAATTTACTGGCCAATTATGTTGATGGCACTAGACTTACCGTTACCTAAGCACGTTATTGGTCACGGTTGGGTACTAATGAAGGACGGTAAAATGTCCAAATCTAAGGGTAATGCAGTTTATCCTGAATCCATCATAAATCGCTATGGTGTAGATGCTTTACGTTACTACTTAATGCGTGCATTGCCATTTGGTTCTGACGGAGTCTTTACACCAGAAGACTTTGTTGAACGTGTTAACTACGATTTAGCAAATGATTTAGGCAACTTGCTTAACCGGACAGTTTCAATGATTAACCAATATCAAACTGGTGAAGTGGCTCCAGTTGCTAAAGATCAAGATGAGTTCGGCCAAGATCTTGCTAGCGTTGCCGCTGAAGCAATTGCTAATTATCAAAAAGATATGGATAAACTTTACTTTACCCAAGCAATTGAAGATATTTGGAAACTAGTTAGCCGCGCAAATAAATACATTGATGAAACTACTCCTTGGGAATTAAATAAGGAAGGTAAAAAAGAGGACTTGTCGCGAGTAATGTCCAACTTAGCTGAAAGTTTAAGAACTATTGCCTTATTGATTGCACCAATTATGACTAGAACTCCCGTTGAAATGTTTAGACAATTGGGACTTGATTGGGATAATTCTGAGCAAAAGCAACTTGGTTTTGGCGATTTTGCTTGGAATGTCAAAGTTATCAGTGATCCTAAGCCAATTTATCCACGTTTGAAACCAGAAGACGAAATTAAGTACATTAAGGATGAAATGGCTAAGGCAAAACCAAAAAAGGAAAGCCGCAGTGAGCAAGTAAAAGATAAAGAAATCTCAATTGATGATTTTGATAAGGTCAAAATTAGGGTTGGAAAGATTCTTTCGGTTGAGCCTGTCCAGGGATCAAGTAAACTATTAAAATTCCAACTTGATTTTGGTAATGGTGATGAACGTCAAATCCTGAGTGGTATTCGGAAGTATTATCCAAATGCTAGTGAATTACTGGATAAAAAAGTTTTGGCAGTTACTAACCTGAAACCACGTAAAATGCTTGGTCAATTAAGTCAAGGAATGCTTTTATCAAGTGAAAAAGGTGGCACAGTTAAGTTAGCAATTGTTGGCGACGAACATGAAATTGGGGCCGAATTAGGTTAATGGAATTAATTGATAATCATACGCACTTGCAAGATGGGCCTTTCCAGGGTAAAGAAGAATTTTATCTTGATCGCGCACGCCAATTGGGTGTTAATAAGATGATTTGTGTTGGTCAAGATCCAGAGTTTAATCGGGGCGCAATTGAACTTAGTCAACGTTTTGAGCAGGTTTATGCAATGGTCGGGTACTGTCCTGATGTTGCTAAAGATTACGACCAAAAGGCTGAAGATGAGTTAATTGAACAACTGCAAATACCTGGTGTTGTTGCAGTTGGAGAAATCGGCCTTGATTATTACTGGGATGAATCTCCGCGTGAACAGCAGCGCGAAGTATTTGCACGCCAGATTGAGGTTGCACATGAATTGAAAATGCCCGTAGACATTCACACAAGGGATGCCTTTGCAGATTGTTATGACATTTTGAAGAACAGTAATCTAGAATACGGGGCAGTTTTGCATAGTTTTAACGGTGATGTTTCTTGGCTTGAAAAGTTTTTAGATTTAAACGTCTGCTTTTCATATTCTGGTGTTGTTTCTTTCACCAAAGCAACGGAGGTTCATGAGGCCGCAAAGAAGACACCAATGGACCGGTTATTAGTTGAAACGGATGCACCATTTTTAACACCTAAGCCATATCGCGGTAAGCAAAATGAACCTGGCAATGTTTATTACGTTGCAAGAGCAATTGCTGAATTGAAAGACATTCCGTTAGAAGAAGTTGCCAAGGCAACTTATGAAAATACGATGAGGGTATATGGTCTTAACTAAAAAACAATTTAATGCCGTTGTAGTGGTAGAAGGTAAAGATGATACAATTCGCCTAAAACAGTTTTTTCCTGGCATCGAAACAATTGAAACCAATGGCTCTGATGTGCCACCGGTGGTCTTGACTGAGTTAAAAGAATTATCAAAGAAACGTGAAATAATTGTCTTAACCGACCCAGATCTTAATGGTGAGAGAATCCGCAGATTAGTTACTGAGGCGGTCCCTAGTGCTAAGCAGGCCTTTATTACACGCAAAGAAGGCGATCCTCATAAAAAAGGAAAGGGCAATTCACTGGGAGTTGAGCATGCCTCAAAGCAGGCACTTGTTAGGGCTTTGAGCGACTTACATGAACAGCAGGCTCCTTCTAGTGATATTAGCAAGCAAGCTTACCAAAAACTGGGTTTATCAAGCGGACCCAATTCGGGTAAATTACGTGAGCAAGTAGGAATTAGCTTGCGTATCGGCTATGGCAACGCAAAGCAGTTTTACAACCGGTTATGCACATTTGGTATTACGCTTAAGCAACTTGAGCAGGCCGTTAAGGAGGCAAAAAATGAATAACGAAATTCCAATTGGTTCCGCGGTTCGGACTCAAGCAATTATTAATCGCTACTTTGTTAAGGCGAAGAAGAACCTAGGACAAAACTTTTTAGTTGATCTAGATGCAATTAAGGGGATTGTTCAGGCAGCTGGAATTCAACCTGGTAATCAGGTGATTGAAATTGGACCAGGGATTGGTTCGTTAACGGAGCAGCTCTTGCTTGCAGGTGCAAAGGTCTTTGCCTACGAAGTTGATGAGAGTTTACCAGAAATTTTATATAATGAACTCCCTGCTAAAATAGATGGCGTCCGACTTGATGACCGCTTTAAATTAATGATGAAGGACATTTTAAAGGCAGACTTTCCGGCAGATTTTGAAGATTTTCTTGATGTAAATAAACCAATTAAGGTTGTAGCCAATTTACCATACTATATTACAACTCCAATTATTTTCTTTTTGAATCAAGCAAACTTAAATTTCACTAGTTTAACTTTAATGATGCAAGAAGAAGTTGCCGAGCGGCTAGACGCTCAGCCAAATAGTAAAGCTTATGGTCCTTTGACAATCGCGGTTCAAACGCAAATGACAGTCAAACTTGCGCTAAACGTAAAAAGCAGTTCATTTATTCCGCGCCCTAAGGTTGACTCAAGTGTAGTTGTTTTGACTCCTTTGACAGAACAGATGGATGTTGGTGATCCGAAACACTTTAATTGGGTAGTGAAAATGTGTTTCAGTCAAAGGCGTAAAACTTTAAATAATAATTTAAAGAATTTAGTACCAGATCCTGATCAACGAAAGCAGTTGATAGATTCTTTAGGAGTGGATCCACGTATTAGACCGGAACAGCTCACAATCAAGCAGTTCATCCAGATTGCAGCCGCGATTTCACCGCAAAAATCATGAAAAGCTTCTGGGCTAGCACTTAAAAAGAATTGAAAAAATGATAATATTGTAGTAAAATAGAGCTCCAAAGGAGTTGTTAACAGTGCCAACATCTATTACTACTATTAAGCAGAAATTAGATTCACATTTGGGTGATTCTTTGACTGTGGTTGCAAGAGCAGGACGTAAGAAAGTTACCAAAAGACGCGGGGTCTTGAAGGAAACATTCCCAGCTGTTTTCGTTGTTGATTTGGATCAGGACCAAAATAACTTTGAACATGTTTCATATAGCTACACGGATTTGTTAACCAAAAATATCACATTAAAATTTGATGATGCGGCTGAATAAGCTAGATTAAAAATAAAAAGATCATACTTTTTGGCATTAACATTTTGTAAAATGTTAGTGTCTTTTTTTGTCGTTCAGTGTATAGTAGAAGCAGGCAAAAGACAAACATTAGAGAGGGGATTTTATGAAACGTTCAGAGAGATTAGTTGATATGACTAAATATTTAATGGAACGCCCACATGACTTGATACCATTACCATTTTTTGCTAAACGTTATGGAGCTGCTAAGTCATCTATTTCAGAAGATTTGGCAATTTTAAAACATACTTTAGCTAATAATCAGGATGGTATCTTAGAAACTGTTGCGGGTGCTTCAGGAGGTGTCCGTTACGTTCCTTTTTGGGGTAAAAAACATGCGCAAAATTATTTAACTGATTTAGCTGCAAGAATTGAGGACCCGGATCGGATATTAGCGGGCGGCTTTGTTTATCTTTCTGATATTTTAGGAAATCCGCAAGACCTTGAAAAAATTGGTAAGCTGATTGCCACACGTTATGCATATTCTAAAATTGACGTGGTAATGACAATTGAAACTAAGGGTATTTCACTAGCTCAAGCTGTTGCGCGCTATTTAAACGTACCATTTATTATTGCACGCAAACGTTCAAAGGTGACGGAAGGCGCAACGGTTTCTGTTAATTACATCTCTTCTTCGCTTGATCGTGTGTCTAAGATGGAATTACCTACAAGGGTTTTAAATGAACACTCTAATGTTTTGTTAGTAGACGACTTTATGATGGCCGGTGGTACTTTGACCGGTATGCAGCAACTAGTTAGAGAATTCGATAGCAATATTGCTGGTATCTGCGTTTTATGTGAAGCTGATTTTGAAGATGAAAAGCTAATTGAAGGTCACCTTTCATTAGTTAAAATTAAGCGTGTAGACGGTAAAAAGAAAGTCATTATTGCTGAGCCAGGAACCATAGTCGAACATACCGATTATGATCGCTTTTAGTTTGAAATAATAAAAGTGGGCAAAATCCAAAATTAGAAGAGGCTAAAAAATAATGAAAAAATTTGTTATTGTCCTTGCAGCTGGCAAGGGTACAAGAATGAAATCTAAGCTATACAAGGTTTTACATCAGGTTTGTGGTAAAACAATGGTTGAACACGTTGTTGAAGCTGCACAGGGAATCGAACCAGACAAAATTGTGACTGTTGTTGGCACAGGTGCAGAAGATGTTGAAAAGGTCTTAGCTGGAAAATCAGAATTTGCACTGCAGAAAAAGCAGCTGGGAACAGGTGACGCCGTTTTAACTGCCGAAAAGGAGTTAGCAGGAAAAGATGGTGCCACGCTAGTTATTACTGGTGATACACCACTGTTTACCAGTGAGACCTTTAAAAAGTTGTTTGACTACCATCAAACTAAGGGCAATGCAGCTACTGTTTTAACTGCGCAAGCACCTAGCCCATACGGCTACGGTAGAATTATCCGTGATGATCAAGATAACGTCTTAAGAATTGTTGAACAAAAAGACGGTAGTCCTGAAGAACTAAAGATCAAAGAAATCAACACAGGTGTTTTTTGCTTTGATAATAAGTTGTTGTTTGAAGCCCTGAAACATGTTAATAATCAAAATGCACAAGGTGAATATTATCTGACTGACGTATTGGAAATTTTGCGCAATGAAGGTCAACGAATTGGCGCATATCGCATGCGTGATTTTAGTGAGAGTATTGGTGTTAACGATCGTGTTGCGCTCGCGCAAGCAAGCAAAATCATGCAAAAGCGGATTAATGAAAAGCACATGTGTAATGGCGTAACCTTTATTGATCCTGATACAGCTTACATTGATTCAGACGTGAAAATTGGTTCGGATACAGTTATTGAAAGCAATGCTATTATTAAGGGCAAGACAGAAATTGGCAGTAATTGCTTAATTACCTCTGGCTCACGGATTGTTGATTCAACCATTGGCGACCATGTAACAGTTACTTCATCAACAATTGAGAACTCACAAATGTTTGAGAATACTGATATTGGACCAAACTCACATCTGCGGCCTAATTCAATCATCAAGAAGGGTGCTCATATCGGTAACTTTGTTGAAATTAAGAATTCTGAAATCGGCGAAAACTCAAAGGTTGGACATTTGACTTACGTTGGGGATGCAACTTTAGGTAAAGATATTAATGTCGGCTGTGGTACCATTTTTGCTAATTATGATGGTATTAAAAAGGATCATATTAATGTCGGCGATCGTGCTTTCATTGGCTCAGGAGCTACTTTAATTGCACCAGTAAATATTTCAGATCACGCATTTGTTGCTGCTGACTCAACTATTACCAAGGATGTAAACAAATATGATATGGCAATCGCACGTGGACGTCAGGTGAATAAGCCTGACTATTGGCACAAACTACCATTATCAAAAGATGAAAATTGGGAATAAATCTGTCTTTCAGAATTAAAATTTAGAAAACAACACAACTGTAATTAAATAGTATTAAGAAAAGGTAAGATATTACCATCTTAATTGGTTTAATTGCATTTTTGGTATACAATAAATATCATTGAAATAGTTTTTTAATGAGGTGTAATAGATAAATGAAACTAAGTCATAAATTAATGGTGGTATCAGCAGCTGCATTTATTGGTGTTAGTCCAGTATTGAGTGCGAGTCAAACTGCAGTAGTGCAAGCAGCTCATAAATCAACAGCAAAGAAGACTTCTTCTACCAAGAAAAATGCTTCAAAAAAAGGCACAATTAAATTAAGTCACAATTCTTACGTATATGATAAGGATGGCAAGCGTCTAAAGACTTATATGGGCAGTGAGAAAAACACGACCATTGGTAAAGGCTATACCTTAAAATACGCATCTAAAGTAACTATTGGTGGTATTGAATTTTACGATATTGGTGGTGGTGCTTTCGTTAAGGCAGCTAATGTTGGCTACGTTGATGGTAAAAAGGTTACTAAAGCTAACGCAATCACTGCTACTGCAAGTGCTAAGATTAAGCACAATGCTTACATTTACGATGCTAAGGGTAAGACTGACAAGAAGAAGATCAAGAAGGGCCAAACTGTTACCTTTGATCAAGCAATTTACATTGGTAAAAAGCTTTACTATCGCATCAGTGGTCAAACTAACCAATTTATCAAGGCAGCTAACGTTGGCAAATTAGCCGGCGCAACTCTGAAACCAGTTAATGAAAGTATTACACCAAGTGATAATCAAAATGACCCTACAGTAATTACTTTGAATCATAATGCATATATCTACGACGACCAGGGGAATGCAAGTAAGACTTTACTTAAGAAGGGTCAGCAAATTCAAGTTGATAAGCTCCAGTATATTGATGGCAAATTGTACTACCGCATTAGTGATAGTAAATATCCTGGTGAAAACCAATGGGTTAAGAAGAGCAATGTTGGTGTAATCACTGGTAAGCAATTAAAACCTGCAAATGAGAAGCCAACAGATGATCAAGATGCCACTTTTGCTACTATTGCACGTGATACTAATGTTTATGATGAAAAAGGCATTGCACAACCAACAAAGACCTTTGCTAAGGGACATGTTGCCCGTGTAAATGAACTACGCTATATTTGGGTTCAGTCTGAAAATAAAGCCGTTTTATTCTATAAGTTACAAAGTGATAAAAACGGCTTTATTAAGGAAGACGATGTTAATATTATAAGTGGGCATAAGCTTACGCCAGTTAACACACCAGAAATTGCTAAAAACCAGGCTATTACTGCTACTGATGCGGATAAAAAATCATTACAAGATGCTTTAGGTGAAGCAGCAGCAGTTAAGGCAAGCGATGCATATAAATTATCAGCCAAGGCGTTACGTGCTTCCTACGATGCAGCTATTGATACTGGTATACAAGTTAATACTGCAATTTCAACTGTTGCACAAGTAAATGATACTCTGAGCAAAATAACTACTGCTAAAAACGCTCTTAACGGCAAAAAAATTCCAGTTAATGATTTAAATAACTTAACTATTACTGAAGCTGATCAAATTGTTCAACTTGCTGCTACAGCAAATGGCGTGGACAAGTCAGCAATTCAATTTAGTAATAACAACACTATTTTAACAATCACCGGTGCAAATGGTTTCCAACAAACTTTGAACATTACTGATTACGCAACTGCAAACAAATAGTTAATGCATTTATATCAAATGCCACCAAGTAATTGGTGGCATTTTTTTGCTTACGATGCAAATTCACCTTTTAGTGTAATTGATTTTAATTAAGCTAGCTACATATCAGACTAAAAGAGTGTTATTTATTTTTATTTCTTCGCTAGTAGTCTAGTTTTAAAAGCTAGACTGTAGTGTTATACCAGATAAAACTATACGCTATTCCTATTAAAATACTATTATTTAATGAGCTTTTTTCACTTTTTCTAAAGCGATTTCATTTAATATGGTATAATACAAGTGTAGTTAAAAATAGTAGGAGGAAATTAAAATGAATGCTTTAATTAACTGGTTAAATAAGCATGTCGTTCCCGTTGCAGCAAAGATAGGTTCGGTTCGCTGGCTTGTAGCCTTGCGTGATGCTTTCATTTCTATCATGCCATTGATTATGGCAGGTTCTGTAGCTAATGTTATTAATGCGTTAGTAAGAGATCTACCAAATCAATTCGGCTGGACTGGCTTTGTAAACTCAATGCAATGGCTAATTGCCATTAATGCTTTAGTCTGGACAGGTACAACAGCTGTTCTAGGTTTGCTATTTGCATTTACATTTGGTTACCAAATGTGTGTTCAATACAAAGTTGAACCAATTGCTGGTGGTTTAGTTACCTTAGGTACTTTTATCATGGGACTGCCACAGAGCTTCTCACTTGATTTAAAAGCTGCTTTAACAAAGGGAGATGTTAAAGCTATCACTGACGCTGGTGCAGCTGTAGCTGGTAAAAACGTTAGTGCATGGGGTTACTTCAACTTTAACAAGTACTTTGGTGCTTACGGTTTCTTCACAGTAATGATTATGGGCGGTATTGCTATTGCCGTGTACATCATGTTGATGAAGAAACATATTACAATCAAGATGCCTGCTAGTGTTCCACCAGCAGTTTCTAACGCATTTACTGGTATTATTCCTGCTGTTGCAGGTTTATATGTTGTTGGTATTATTAACTATCTATTCCAACTCAACAACACAACTGTTATTGACTTTATCTCAAAGACAATTCAAGAGCCTTTGATGAAAGTCAGTCAAGGTTACTGGTCAGTACTATTGATTACTTTCTTGGTTCAATTATTCTGGTTCTTCGGTATTCACGGTACCAACGTCCTTGCACCTGTTACCGAAAGCATCTGGACTACTGCGTTGATTGCTAACGTTAATGCCTACCACAACGGTAAAACATTACCTTACATGTGGACAAGAACAGATTTTGATCTTTATGTTTGGATTGGTGGTGCAGGTTCCACCTTACTATTGCTATTAGCAATCTTGATTTTCTCAAAACGTGAAGATCAACGTGCTGTTGCAAAAGTTTCATTAGTTCCTGGTATCTTCAACATTAACGAACCTGTAATGTTTGGTATGCCTGTTGTTTTGAATCCAATCTACTTCATTCCATTTGTTCTTGCACCATTAGTTATGGTTTCAATTTCATATGCTGCTTTGAAGTTTGGCTTGGTTAACCCAGTTAGAGCACAAATAACTTGGGCAATGCCACCATTCCTCAACGCATTTTTAGGAACAATGGATTGGCGTTCAATTGTGTTACAGGCTGTTAACATGGTTATAGGTTTCTTTATCTATGTACCATTCGTTATCGCTGCTAACAATATGAAACCTGAAGCAGAATAGTCCTAGTTTAAGGAGTAATAAAAATTATGAAGCAATTAGGTATATCACTTTATCCAGAGCAAAGTACTTTTGAACAAGATCAAAAGTATATGGATTTGGCTCATAAATATGGTTATAAGCGCATTTTTACATCGCTATTGCAGTTAAAGAACGATGATGGTGAAGATTTATTAGCTAAGTTGAAAAAAGATGTTGCTTATGCAAATAAGCTAGGCTTTACGACTGTTGTTGATATTAATCCAGGCTTATTCAAGGAATTAAACATTGACTACAATAATTTAGTCTTTTTCCATGACTTAGGCGTTTGGGGCCTGCGCTTAGACGAAGGCTTCAGCGGGATGGAAGAAGCAGCAATGACTCATAATCCATACGGATTAAAGATTGAGCTTAATATGAGTCGTGGTACGAATTACCTTGATAGCATTATGTCTTATGATCCAGAGCCTGATAACTTAATTGGGTGTCATAATTTCTATCCACAGGAATATACTGGTTTGAGTGAAGACATTTTTATGGAATATTCACTTAAATATCGTGAGTATGGTTTACACACCGCTGCATTTATTTCTTCAAAGAATGCGCAATTTGGTCCATGGCCTGTTCATGAAGGCTTACCAACAATGGAAAGTGATCGTCAAAGAAACATTGCTAGCCAAGTGACACACTTACGCTTAAGCAAAATGATTGATGACATTATCATTGGTAATGCGTTTGCTAGTGAGGAAGAACTTGCCGCAGCTGCTGAAGCCTTCAATAGTCCATTTCCAGTTTTAGGAATTGATTTTGAAGAAGGTGTTCTACCAATTGAACAAACAATTTGTTTAAAAGATAAACATCTATACCGTGGTGACGCTTCTGAATACTTATTACGTGACACAATGCCACGTGTGGTTTATTCCGATGAGGACATTCCTGCTCATAATAATGAAAAGTCTACCTTTGATTTTGGCGATGTTGTAGTTGTAAATGACAAGTATCCTCGCTATAAGGGCGAGTTACAAATTGTTTTAACTCCATTTAAAAATGATGGTAGGCGTAATCTGGTTGGCCACTTGAGAGAGGATGATCTTGATTTACTTGATCTAGTGGAACCATGGAGTACATTTGTACTTGAAGAAAATAACTAAAACTAGTTTTCTGCAAAAGAAAAGGCTATAGGTAAAACCTATAGCCTTTTTATTTTGATATCGCTTTCAAAAAATAGTATAATAGAAATAACAGTTTTTAGTGAAGGAAAGAGAAAAATGCTTGGATTTTCAATTTATCTGGATCATGACCTAACAGCCGCTGATTATAACTACTTATTGGCAATGCGTAATGCTGGTTTAACGACAATTTTTACTTCTCTAAATATTCCTGAAGATGATGATAAACTAGTTTTAAAGCGCTTGGGGGAATTAACTAAGTGGTGTAGTAATCTGGATATAGATTTAATTGCGGATGTTTCTAAGGCTGACTTAGAGAAATTAGATGTAGCAATTACCGATATTGATCAGGTTAAAAAGTTGCATTTAACAGGGTTAAGAATAGATTCAGGAGTTGATTACAGCACAATTGCAAAGTTATCAAAAGAGATGCCGATAGCACTAAATGCAAGCACGATTGAAAAAGATGATGTTACTGCATTGCGAAGTTATTGTGCTGACTTTACCCATTTACAAGCTTGGCATAATTATTATCCACGGCCAGAGACTGGTTTATCCACAAATTGGTTAGCTGCCAAAAATGCTTGGCTGCATGAAATGAACTTGCAGACGATGGCTTTTGTTGCGGGAGATGCAAAAAAGCGAGGACCAATTAATGAGGGCTTGCCGACAGTAGAACAGCAACGAAAAGAAAATCCATTGGCAGCGATGCTTGAATTGAAAGAGTTTGGCTGTGATCATGTTTTTATCGGTGATGCAGACTTATCTCAGGCATCGCTGCGAAGCTTTAAAAACTACATTAAAGAGAATGCAATTACGTTGCGAATAAACAAAGATGTACCAGAACTATTTAGTTGCGAATGGCACAATCGAAGGGATTGTGCAGAAAAAGTTATTCGTTTAGCTGAAGGACGTGAACGGCAGCTTTTTGGAACAACTCCTAATAGCGAAGTTCTGGCACGTCCTAAAGGAACGATTACCTGTGATAATAGCTTATATATGCGCTATCAAGGTGAGTTACAAATCACAAAATGTGATTTGCCAGCTGATAAACGGGTTAACATTTTAGCGCAGGTGATACAGGAAGATTTGCCATTATTAAATCAAATAGAAGCGGGTAAAAAGCTACTCTTTACATCGGATGAGTAATTTATCTTACAGCGAGTAATAAAGTTTAGGTTGAATATCAACAATATAGCGTTATAATAAAAACGGTTTCAAAGAAATATTTTTAGTTGAGAGGATAATTATGTCAGCCGATAATTTATTGTTAGTAGTTGATGTTCAGGAACAAGCGATGGACTTTTCGAGCAAGAAGAAAAAGTTGCTTGAACGGATTAACCGTGTCATTAAAAAGTTTGAGGAAAATAATGATCCAGTTATTTACGTTAAGCAGGAAAACCTTGGTGACTTTTCTTCTAAGCTGAAGGTCGAGAGCTCGGCACCAGTTTTCACTAAGAACGAACCAAGTCCATTTACACAAACAAACTTTGCTCAGAAGGTACATGATCTTAATCCTAAAAATGTTGTGGTGGAGGGTTAATGAATCATACCTGTGTTCAGGCAACAGTAAAGAGTGCATTGAGTCGCGACTACTCAGTTACATTAATTTCAGACGGATATGATTCTTCTATTAAACCAGTGACTAATCATTATAATCACTTACTAACTAAATTAGGTGCTCATCGGTTAACAACGGATGAATTTTTATTAGTTCAATAATTTATGTGAACCGCGGATATACTGAAAAAGTATCTCCGTGGTTTTTACTATTAAAAAATCAAGATAAATCAAAAGGACTAATTATGATTTTTTATCAGAATTAGTCCTAAGATTAAAGCAATTTGTTTTATTTTCCGTTCATTGTTGGATTTGTTAAAAGTTTGTTAGCTCTCTTCTTCAGCTAATAAACTTTTTTCGTATACTTTCATGAATGGATAATACATCAAACCATCAATAATAATTAATGCCACGACTAAGATTGGAGCACGCCAGTCCATTGTTGATAAAAATGCTCCAATTGGTGCAGGCATTTGCCATGAAAGAATTGCAAAGGTCTTCTTTACTAATCCGAATGACATTGATAAGTAACTTAAAATAGCGTTGACTACAGATGTGAAAACGAAAGGAATGAAAAAGATTGGGTTAAGCATTAATGGTGTACCAAATATCATAGGTTCGGAAATTCCGAATAGTGCCGGAATTAGACCAACGCGTCCAACCGTTTTTAATTGTTTAGACTTTGAAAATGACATTATAATCGCCAAAGCTAATACGGAGCCACAACCACCAATAATTACAAAATAAACCCAAAATGGAGTAGTAAAAATTCTAGGGAGTGCTTTACCCGCTAATTTGGCGCTGGCATTAATAGAAAGATTACCATCACGAATTGGCCCAAGTATACCTGCAAGTGCAGCATCATGAATACCAAAAAACCAAAATAGCTGAACTAAAATAGTTAAGAAAATTGTTGCTGGTAAACTGTCAGCAACTTTAAAACTTGGTGATAGGAAGTTATAAATTGCTTTAACTGCTGTAGTGTGATTAGCTTGGCAAATCACAAAAATAATTGCATCTACTGCAAGAATTACTAATGCTGGTACGAATGAAGCAAAACTTTCTGATAATGCTGATGGGACACCCTTCGGCATTTTTATTCGCCCAAAGTTGTGCTTCCGCATCGCATGATATGACTCTGTTGTAAGAATAGCAATTAAAATAGCAATAATAATACCTCGGCCATCCCAGTAACTGATATCTGCAATATTACCAGTGAAGCCCAGTTTTTTAGGGTCAAAAACTAGCATGAAAAAGCCGGCTAGTGAAAACATGATGGGTGAAAGAGGATTTTCATTGTAATGTTGACATAAAAAATAAGTAATACCGACACAAATAAAAACAGACATTGCACTCATCGAAACAGAGCTTAGCCAACTGAGAATTAAAGCATTATTTTGTGCAAAATGAGCCCAAGCTATTAGAAAACCGTTGCTATGTGAAGTAACAGGGGGTGCAGCCCCGATAATAACAAAAATAGAGCCGAATAATGTAATAGGTAGCAGAGTCATAAAGGTGTCTCTGATAGCGGCTAAATGACGTTGATTAGCCATTTTATTAGCAAATGGTGTAATGTATTTATCCATCCAAGAGGTAATTTTATTGGTTTCCATGTTCAATCTCCTACTTTAGTACTTTTTACGTTTAATTAATTTGCCATTTGAATCTATAACTTCCTTGTACCAAAAGTATGAAGCCTTCGGTTTACGTTTTAATGTTGCAAAGTCTATTGCTACCAAGCCGTAGCGCTTTTCAACACCATTCATCCATGAATAAAGATCAAATGGAGACCAAGTAAAATAACCTCTGATGTCAGCTCCCTTATCTTGTGCATTCATCAGCGCATTTATATGATCATTCATAAAAGAAATGCGATAATCGTCCTTAACCTGATTCATATCAATATTTTCATGAACTCCAACACCGTTTTCAGTTACGAAAATTGGCAAGTGATATTTTTCATACGCACGAACTAATCCATCTTCTAGTCCTTTAGGATATATTTCAGTGTCCCATTCTGTATATTCACTATTAGGATCCATCACTTGCTCAAACCAATTTTTTATCCTCATTTGTGTTGAGCCTTTTTTACCAGAATGGTTAAACACCATTTTGGTTTCTCCAGACGTATATGGTTTTACAAGTGTACGTGCGTAATAATTTAAGCCCAAAAAATCAACTGTATTTTCAGAGATTGTTTTTAAGAGTTCAGGCTTCATAAAAGATATATCATTAGTTTCACCAAGTTTAGCTACTAAATCGATTGGAAATTGGCCAAGCGCAGCTGTATCCAAAATCCAATTATTTGCATAATTATCAGCATTACGCATAGCCACTTTAGTTTCGATGGTTTCATCTACACCATCAATTGGCGAGTAACTGTGAACGATGCCTATTTTTCCTGGAAAGTTTCCTTGACGAAATTTTTGAATAGCCAAGGCATTAGCGTACATCACGTTAAAACCACAAAGCATTGTGTGTTGAAGGTTGTGTTCAGCAGGTGGATAATTGCCAATTAAATAGCCGTTAACGGTAAACCACTTTGGCTCATTAAAGGTAGTCCAAAATTTAACTCGATCACCAAAGGATTTAAAGCAGACTTCAGCATAATGTGCAAAGGCACGACTAGTGTCAAGATTAAGCCAGCCACCAATTTCCTGCCAATATTGAGGTAAGTCCCAATGATAAAGTGTGATAAAGGGAGTTATTCCATTTTCAAGGCAGCAATTGATCAATCTGTTATAAAACTCAATCCCCTTAGGATTAATATCACCTTCACGGTTTTTAATAATTCTCGGCCAAGACAAAGAAAAACGGTATGCGTTTTGACCACCATCTTTCATCATTTTGATATCTTCTTCAAAATCATGATAATGATCGCTTGCAATATCACCGTTTTCTAAATTATTTTCATGCAAATAATGATCCCACATGGATTCAGCCTTGTCGTCGACGTTCCAAGCACCTTCACACTGATAAGATGCGGTTGCGCCACCCCACAAGAAATTTTTAATCATATCTATTCCTTTCATAAAAAAACAAAAAAGGTCTTTTTCTAGTAATACATAGAAAAAGACCAAAAAGCACCAACGTGATTGCTATCTTTATCTATAGTACGTAATTTACGGTTAACGTGTAGAAACTGCCGACCATATCTCGGCAATATACAGATAATATTTATTTACATTTTGAATTCTAGCAAAGTAAAAAAGTTTCTTCAAATGGCTTTCTTACCTAGAAAAAAGATTTTTACTATACAAAGTAAGTTATGAAAGGAAAATTACATAGCAAGCGCGAAATGAAAAAATTTTCCAATCACTCCAATCACAATGTATAAAAAAGAACTTTTTAATTAAGTAAATATACATTTACTTAAAACTTGGGCAATTTCCTCACATTCTAGCATTCGGGGCTTGAATGTCGTTCGCTAAAGTTGAATAATAGTATAGGAAAAAGCTTTTTCGGACAACTTTTGGTAAAATAATAAGTTGTTAACATTTTAATACGGAGGAAATTATGTCTTATAAAGACAATATGATGTTGTTTGCCCTCAATTCGAATTTACCGCTAGCACAAAAAATTGCGGACCGCGTTGGGATTCCACTTAGTGAATCCAGTGTACAACGCTTTAGCGATGGGGAAATTCAAATTAATATAGACGAATCTGTTCGTGGTAAGGACGTATATTTAATTCAATCAACGAGCGTACCAGTCAATGATAATTTGATGGAATTGTTGATTATGATTGATGCTGTTCGCCGCGCAAGTGCACAGACGATAAATATTGTAATTCCATATTATGGCTATGCTCGTCAGGATCGCAAGACTCGTCCACGTGAACCAATTACAGCCAAATTAGTTGCTGATATGTTGCAAGAAGCAGGTGCCACTAGACTATTATCACTAGATTTACATGCACCTCAAATTCAAGGCTTCTTCGATATACCTGTAGATAATTTAATGGGTGCACCATTACTTGCAGATTACTTCTTAAGAAATAATCTGGAAAAGGATGCAGTTGTAGTTTCACCAGATCATGGTGGTGTTACTCGTGCTAGAAAGCTTGCAGAATTCCTAGGCACTTCAATTGCGATTGTTGATAAGCGTCGACCACGTGCTAATGTTGCCGAGGTAATGAACATCATTGGTGACGTTAAAGGTAAGCGAGCAATCATTATTGATGATATGATCGACACTGCTGGAACTATCACATTAGCTGCACAAGCATTGATTGATGCGGGTGCAACTGAAGTTTATGCCAGTGCTACACATGCTGTTTTATCTGGTCCAGCCATTAAACGTTTAAATGATTCTCCGATTAAAAGCTTGGTATTAACAGATTCAATTAACCAGCCTGCAGAGAAGAAGTTGGATAAGACTTCACTTGTTTCAGTGGGACCGTTAATTGGGGATGCAATTAAGTGTATTCAAAAGAATGAACCACTTAGTCCTTTGTTTAATACCAGATATGAAAAAGATAAGCATTAAAATTTAAAATGACACGTAATAAAACCCTGAAACCAAACTGATTTCAGGGTTTTTCTATGTACTAAATTATCTTACTAATAAAATATGTGTCACTTAGTTGGAAAAAATGACCACTTAATTGAATCATATTGAATTTAAAATAAAATTAGACTTTAATAAGAAATATGGATTAAGGAGGCTTGAGACCATTGACACTAAAGCAATTATTAAAGACTAGCATACCAAGAACAATTTTAATTTTATTAGTTTTCTTGGCTTATGCATTAAGTGGTACTGCAACAACATATTTTTTCAAATACATAACTAATGATCTTAGTAATGGAAACTGGAGCGGGTTTGCTTTTTGGATAGTTTTAGAACTTATCATTTCAATTTTTACTATTCTTCTACTACCACTAGGAACATTTTTGTTTAACAAGCAGATTCAAGAATATTTGCACGAAATTCGCGCCAAAATAATGAAACACTATTATGCCGCCGAACCAACTAAGGTTGCAGATATGCAGAATCAATTGGGAAATAATCTCAAAGTTTTGTCCGACGATTATGCGACACCATGGATAAAAATCTGGATTAATTTATTAAGCATCATTATGGCAATAGGAACACTATTAACATTGCATTGGTCATTAATTTTGATTGTGACCGTAGTAACGATTATTGTTCTTTGCTTACCTCAAATCATGACCAAAAAATTGTCCAGTTCAACTGCTAAAGCAGCTCAGAAGAATGCGCAATTTTTAAATACAATTGAGAACTGGTTTTCTGGTCTAGGAGAATTACGACGTTATGGTGCTGGTGGCCGTTTAGCCAAAGCGCTTGGTCAAGATAATCAGAAACTTACAGATGCCAATGTAAATAGTAATAAAATGAAGTCTATTGCAATTGCAATTAATGGCGTGGGCAACTCAATCGGTCAAGTGGGAACAGGTCTCTGGGCTGGTCTACTATTTTTCAGACATATAATATCTCTGGGTGACTGGGCCATCGCTGGTAGTTTTGCTTCAACTATTTTTAATGGCTTATGGGAAATCATTAGTGCAATTACCCAAATTCGTTCAACAAAGGAATTGCGTGCTGATGTTACTAAACTCATTCAGCCGTTACCTGAAAGAAAGCCTAAGGCTGCAGTATATGGTTTAAAATGTCGCAACCTAGAGGTTCAATATCAAAATGGTGAAATAATCACTTATCCCGATTTCACTATTAATCAAGGCGATAAAGTTCTACTAACAGGTGATTCTGGCACTGGAAAGTCAACACTTTTCAAGGTTCTGTTGGGTAAAATTGAGCCCCAAAACGGTGAGGTCTATTTTATTGATCAAGCTGGTAACAAATTGCTACCTAAGCAAGCTGAATTAGGTTATGTGGCTCAAGACGCTACGCTTTTCCCAGATACGGTTGCTAATAATATTACGATGTTTAACCAAAAACTAAGTTCTAGATTAAGTGGAGCCGTTCAAAATGTACAGCTGGCTTCAGACATAGCAAACTTTCCACAACAAATTGACACTAATGTTGATTTAGATCAAGGAAACTTATCTGGGGGGCAAAGACAGAAAGTTGTTTTAGCAAGGGCTGAAATACATGACAAACCATTTCTTTTATTGGATGAGGCAACAAGTGCAGTTGATAGCAAGACAACTAATAAAATCATTAGTGAACTGTTGCAAACAGATAAAACAGTCTTGCTAATTGCACATAATTTTAGTCCTGATTTAATGGAAAAATTTGATTATCAAATCTGCTTAAAAGCAAAGAAAAAGGAGGTCAAGTAATGACTATTAAAGGTTTTTTTAAGCAAAACCCATTACGCTTTGTAGTGATAATGGTAGTGCTAATTAGCTTTTATGCACTTATGATTGTTAACTCATTAATTGTAATCATTGAAACTACAGCAATTCAGCAAGGTAATTTTAGAACTTTCATGGTTATGGTTCTTGCCAGTTTTGTATTCATCCTGATCGATTATTTATTGCAAGGACTGCTACGTTACCTTCAATCTAAACAAGAGGAACAATATAAAGCTGCTATTCGTCAAAAAACAATTGACCATTTTTATAAAGATCAAAAGGAGCACCCTGTAGCCCAGGTCCAGAATGGATTAACTAATGACTTAGTTCAAAGCCAAGAAAATTACTTAGAACCCTTTTTCAATTTGCTCGGTGGTGTAGCAATTATCGTGTCTGTTGTTGCGTTATTAATTTCATTACACTGGAGTTTACTTCTAGCGGTCACTTTGATGGTGATTATTTCGTTAGCTGTGCCTAAATTGCTTGAAAAACCGTTACAGCAGGCAACAACTCACATTTCTGAAAGTAATCAAAAGTATTTGGATTGCTTAGACAAGTGGCTTAGTGGCTTAGAAGAAATACAACGCTATTTTGCCGGTGAAAAATTATTTGCGATAACAGATAAGGCAGCCAAAGACTTGGAGGATGCAAATGTTAAACAAAATGGGGTCATGCAACTGCTGTCTATTGTTAATGGGTTAATTTCAGTTTGCTTTTCAACAATCTTATTTTTATTAGCTGGCTACTTATTTCAGCAAAAACTAGTTGCTTTTGGTGTTATTATCGGTGTTGGAAACTGTCAATATTATCTAAGAATGGGCGTTGAAGAAATCGTTAATTCATACGGCCAGATGAAGGGTGCCCAATCTTTAAATAAAAAAATTGCTGAGGAAACTGAAAGTGTTGAACAGCCTAAACTAGAACAAGTCTCAGTACCTGCGGAACTGAGTGTTCGTGACCTTAGCCTACAATTTCCAAATGGTGAGAGTCTAAAATTCCCTGATATTGATATTAAAGCAGGCGAAAAAATACTATTAACTGGGGATTCAGGTGCAGGTAAATCAACTTTATTTAAACTTATTCTAGAACAGCTTAAGCCGACTACGGGAAAAATTGTTTTCAAGAATAAAAATGGCGCGCCAATTAATCCTGATATGGAGAAAATTGGTTATATCCCTCAAGATCCTGTTCTCTTTCCAGCAAGTATCGCTGACAATATGACGATGTTTGCTGACAAACTAAAAAATGCTTTACCTTCGCTTGTAGAAAAAGTTCAGCTTGATGGAGATATTGCTAAGTTTGACCAAGGACTGAATCAGCAAATCGATTTGAATAAGTTAAATATTTCTGGCGGACAAAGGCAAAAAATTGTTTTAGTACGTGCATTAGTTCATCACAGTGAATTGATTCTAATTGATGAGGGAACTAGTGCGATTGATCAACAAGCTACGATGGAAATTTTGCGTGAAGTAACTGCAACCTCTGCAACGGTAATCTTTATAGCTCATAACTTTAATGAACAAATGAAGCAGTTATTTGACCGTGAAATTCATATAGTTAAAAATACAACAAAATAAGTAAACGTATAACCTAAAAAATTCCCCAAACAAAAAAGATCGAATTCAATCAGAATTCGGTCTTTTTATTTTTTATTAGTTTTTGGTTTTCGCAAATAGCGCAGTTTGCCATTTTTGACATAACGTTGAAATTGTTGGTAAAGCGGGTCAAAAATTTGTGGTTCATCGCTATTGGACATCATGATTTTAGGGAAGAAGAACCGTTCATCGCCTTGAATCGTCCCGTTAAGTGCACGAACTAACGGACTTAACTGTGACAGCTCAATTAGCTGACCGTCAGCTTGCATGATTTCAATTTGACTATTGGCGTTTTTTCCGCTTGGCTTATACGCATCATAAGGTTCATCAAAAGCAGAATTGGTATCTGTATAATAGAGCGGATCAAACCCAGCTTGCTTAATTAGGTCCTTTAATTTAGGTAATAAGCTCTTAGTTTCGTCATCGATGCAAATACTTGCTAATGGCTTTCGATACAAATAGCAATTTGCTAAATCAGCTAAAATTGGGTCGCTTGCCTTTGTCCACATGGAGAAGTTGGTTTCCATGACTCCATCGTCTAATTCAAGGTAGTCATTGAGCGTCCAGTCGCCAGCTAAAAATTTGGCTAAACTTGGTGTGACTTGCAGGGTGCCTTGCTCATAAACGGCTTTTGCTCGTTCAAGTAAATGCTGCAAAATAACTTCCATTGAACGGCCTACGCGGTGAAAGTATACTTGCTGATACATTTGATAGCGCGAAACGATATAGTCCTCAACGGCATGCATTCCGGCCATTGTGAAGCAAATGCCACCTTGATAAGGTCTTATTTCTTGCAAAATTCGCGACAAATCAAAATCGCCGTATGTAACGCCGGTGAAGTACGCATCACGTTTAAGATAATCCATTCGGTCAGCATCAGCCTGACTGGATATCATTTTAACGACTTGAGGATTAGGATAAGTTTTGTCAATAACGCTGGCCACTAATTCAGGAAAGTTTGGCGCAACTTCGCGCAAAACATGGTTAATTTCTGTATTAGGGTCAGTAATAATCTTTTGGCCAATCTTTTCGTGGTTTGTACCAAATAGATGCTCAAAAGTATGTGAGTACGGTCCATGTCCGATATCGTGGAGTAAACCGGCACATTCAACTAATAAGCGGTTATTGTCATCCCACAGACCATCCCCCGAATTATGAGATGGGTACTTTTCTGCGAAAATATTACAGATTTTTCTAGTCAGTTCGTACACACCTAGATTGTGTTCAAAACGGGTATGAGTTGCTCCAGGGAAAACATATGAAAGAGGCCCGAGTTGTTTGATACGGCGCATTCTTTGGAATTCTTCTGTTTTTAAAATGTCCAATATGACTTGATCTTCAATGTGAATGTAGTCATGAACAGGATCACGTAAAACAACTTCTTTAGTTAATTTTTTACTTTGAAATTTTGGCATAAATATTCCTCGAAGTTAGTTTATAATGTAAGATTAAAAATTGATTATTTACTTGATTATAGCAAATTTGCAATTTATAGGGCACTTTGAATATTCAAAAGGATCAATTTGTTAAAAATAAATAATATTTTTGAATGTTTTTCTGATTAGTGATCATAATATTTTATATGGAATAAAAGGGATGATAATTATGAATCGAATTGGGAGTAAATTAAAAAAGTTACGTCATGATTTAGGTCTAACCCAAAAGGAGATGGCCGCAGATGTAATTTCTGTTTCGTTTTATTCAAAGGTTGAGCGTGGCTTTCATGATATCGGGGCAGAAGAGTTGATTCAAATTCTTGAAAAACATGGGGTTAGTTTTCAGGAGTTTTTTTCTGAAACAGAACAGAAAAAAATTAATACTAAAAAACTTAATGCTTTGGTAAATAATCTTATTAAGGCGGCAAATGAAGATAATGATATTCAAATTTCTGACATAATAAATCAGTTAGAAAAAATAGAGCCACAAACGAGTTTGATAAAATCGCTTATTTTGCAGGCAAAAGTCATTTCTGAAACACATAGTGATGATTCATTTGAAAAGTTAACAAACAAAGAAAAAAATGAAATTAAGAAAATTGTGTTTCAAAAAGACATTGATGAAAATGGATATTTAAGAATTGTGTTGCTTAGCAATACAATGGAATTATATAGTATAGACGAATCAACGTTCTTAATAAAGAGCATTATTAGGAGATATCAAGACACTACAAAGCTAGAAAAGAATATCTTAATAGCACTGAGTGTTCTGATGGTTAATTATGTTGATATTTGCTTACAGAAAAATAAAATTAGTTTATGTGAAGAGCCGTTAAATTATTTAAAAGAACTTCCCAACGTCATTGAATTGGCATTCACCAAAATTTTGGGAAAATACTACGGAGATATAATTATTGGTAATCGAGACGAAGCTATTCAAATAAAAAAAGTCCTAAATATATCTGGTTATGAAGTAAATGTGGATAGAATGGAAAAATAAAAGCATTTTTTCGAATATGAAAATAGTATTGTAAATAGGTTGTAACGAGTTAGTATGACTATAGACGAAGGAAATATAATTTATTTATATAGGAGATAAAAAATGTCAATATCATTATTTAAACCTGTAATTATTATCGTTGCATATTAATAGTATGCTTTAGTAAAGTAATATAGTATAAATTAAAGTAAAAAATAGCTAGCCAAGTATAAAACTTGGGCTAGCTATTCTTTATTCTCTCTTTTTGAAGTCAAATCTATTTTTAAACTTCAAACCAATTCCAAGTTGACGAGTTTCTACTTACTCCTCTGTTCCCAGATAGCTTTGATTCGTGCTAGCTCTTTGGGGTCAGGGTTCATTGCATTAGCCTTCAATTTCTCAATATCATCAGAAGATGGTTCCCATCCATCTAAATGTGTAGCTTGAACTACTCCTCTAATTTGCTGGAACATAGTCTTGTCGGGTATAAAAACGCCTTGAATAGTTTGCTTCTCGTTGTCAATTTCTAAGCTGTATTGTTTTGAGTTTGACATGTTTAGTAAATCTCCTACATTTTGAGCTGGTAAAAAATAGTGGACTCTTAAAAGGTCAATTTTTAATTGGTTTTCTTAAGTTCCAATGATAGTTAGGATTATCACAATTCATCTTTTAATTGGTTGCAATCTTATTATGTACTACTATCAATATAGTTATATTTTATCAAATTTTGCTCATTTATGGGCGAGTGTTGACCATAATCAGAAATATTGATGACCTAGTTTCATCAATGGTTTCAGGTATAATTCTTGATTGTGCCAGTGGAAAATTTATTATTGTCTTTTGCTCAAGCTTAATCACAATAGGTGGGATTAAGCTGGTAATACCACCGAAAAAGGAATTGGAGTAATTACTGGTATAAAAAAATAATTTGTTTTATAATGTTTTCTGCTAAAATTAAGAAGGATATTAAGAGTTATTGCTAATCTTGATGGTTAGCTTTTTTATTGCAAAGAATCAAATATATGACTAAAGTAAAAATTGATTTTACTAGTAAAATTGTTCAAGAAATGGAAAGTGAGACTTTCCATAAAACTGGGCAGGGTGAACTAATCGAAAATGGAGACGTAACTAGGGTTTCTTACTTAGAAGATGACAAAGTTCCAGTTAAGCTGCTAATTAAAGAAAATGATGTAATCATCAAGCGTGGTAATACTAACGATGATTATTCGCAACTTCATTTTACGGTTGGACAAAAAAAGGACTGCCGTTATGTTGCATCTGGCTACCAAATGGACCTGAAGAGTTCCACTAAATTAATTAAATTTTTCCCTAAAATTGACGGTTCAAAGCAACTTCAGATTGAATATGACCTCTTTAGTGGACTATACTTAGTAGGAAGTTACACAGTTACGTTGATTTTTACTTGAGCGCCTAGTAAAATAAAAAGGATTGTTAAAAGAGAGGAATACAATTGTGGGATTAAACGACTTTAAAAATAAAAATCGCAATGAACTATCAATGATTGAAGTTGCTCGTGCAATATTGGAAGATAACAATAAAAGAATGGGTTTTGCCGATATTGTTAATGCCGTACAAAAGTACTTGGGAGAGAGTGACGAGGAAATTAGGGAACGTTTACCCCAATTTTACACGGACTTGAATACCAACGGTGAATTCATTTCAATGGGTGAAAATGTTTGGGCTTTACGTTCATGGTTTCCTTATGAATCAGTTGACGAAGAAGTTAACCATCCAGAAGATGAGGACGAAGATGACAGTCGTGCACATCACAAGAAAGTTAATGCTTTCTTAGCAAGTGCTACTGGAAGCGACGACATTATTGACTACGATAATGACGATCCAGAAGATGAAGATTTAGATGCGACAGCTGACGATGAAGCAGATGACTTTGTCGAAGATGAAGATTTCGTTGACACTGATGATGACGATGATGAAGATTTGCCAGATGGCATTGAAGGTCAATTGTCAGAATTAGATGATGACGAAGATGATGAATAATTCTCTTGACTTAATGACGCAAAATAGATAGTATTTTAATTGGGCACCCTTATGTGCGTTTATGCTCCCTTTTTGGGAGCTTTTTTATTTTTATTTTTTGCAAAAAGGAGTTTGGCTAATGACAAAATATATTTTCGTTACGGGCGGCGTTGTTTCTTCACTAGGCAAGGGAATTACTGCTTCAAGTCTTGGTCGGTTATTAAAAAATCGTGGTTTGAAAGTAACCATGCAAAAGTTTGATCCATATATCAACATTGACCCAGGTACAATGAACCCATATCAACACGGTGAGGTTTTTGTAACTGATGATGGAACAGAAGCAGACCTTGATTTAGGCCACTACGAGCGAATTGTAGATGTGCGTACCAGTAAATACTCAAATGTAACTACTGGTAAAATTTACAAAGAAGTTTTGGAAAAAGAACGTCGTGGTGATTATCATGGTGCTACTGTCCAAGTTATTCCTCATATTACGGATATGATTAAGCAAAAAATCATGCGTGCAGGCTTAACCACTGACTCTGATGTGGTTATTTCTGAAATCGGTGGTACTGTTGGCGACATTGAATCTACTCCTTTTATGGAAGCAATTAGACAAATGCGTCGTGAAGTCGGTGAAGAAAATGTGATGTACATTCACTGTACTTTAGTACCATACTTACACGCTGCTAAAGAAATGAAAACTAAGCCAACCCAGCATTCTGTTGCTGAATTGCGCAACATCGGTATTCAACCAAATATGCTAGTTTTACGTGCAGAAATGCCAATCAACCAAGAACATAAGGATAAGATTTCTAACTTTACTGATGTTCCAGTTGATCGAATTATTGAATCAATTGATGCGCCATCACTTTTCGACTTACCATTAGCCTTCCAAGAACAAGGTATGGATCAAAAAGTTTGTGACTTTTTACATATAAAGAGTCCAAAAGCTGAAGCTGATATGGCTGAATGGACCCGCCTTGACGAAAGGGTTAAGAACTTAAAGTACAAGACCAAGATTACTTTAGTTGGTAAATATGTTGAACTTGAAGATGCTTATATTTCTGTTACTGATGCACTTAAGCATGCTGGTTATTCTTATAATACTGATGTTGAAATTAACAAGGTACAAGCAGAAGATATAACCGAAGACAATATTGCAGACTTCATGAAAGGTTCCGATGGCTTGATTGTTCCCGGAGGATTTGGTTCCCGCGGTTTTGAAGGCATGATTACTGCAATTAAATATGCCCGTGAAAATGATATTCCATTCCTTGGAGTATGTTTGGGTATGCAAATGGCAACTATTGAATTTGCACGTGACGTTTTAGGATATAAAGATGCAAATACTGCTGAAGCTGATCCTAACACTAAGCACAATGTGATCGATATTATGGCTGACAAACGTGATGAAGAAAACATTGGTGGTACTTTACGTTTAGGTCTTTATCCAGCAGCATTAAAGCCTGGTACTAAGACCGCAGCTGCTTATGACAATCAAGATGTTATTCAAGAACGTCACCGTCATCGCTACGAATTTAACAATGAATACCGTGAAGCATTTGAAAAGGCTGGAATGACCTTTGCAGGTGTCTCACCAGATAACCATTTAGTCGAAGTAATCGAACTTACAAAGAACAAGTTTTTCATTGCTGCACAATATCACCCTGAATTTTTGAGTAGACCACAAAGACCAGAAGGACTATATAAGGCCTTTATCGGTGCTGCTTCTGGTTTAGAGGAAGAAAAACTATAAAGAGTGAAATTGAATAATACAAAAATCTTTATTTTTAAGCAGGGAAGACGAAGGTCTTCCCTTGTTTTTTCCGTTAAATTCCTTTAACATAATTATGACTAATCGAAAATAGAAAAGGATTTTTTCGCCAATGAAGCAAATGATAATTCATGGTGGAAAGCCCCTACAGGGTGATGTCTGGATTGGCGGCGCAAAGAACTCAACCGTTGCACTAATTCCGGCATCAATTTTGTCGCGTACACCGGTAACTTTGGAAGGCGTTCCAAGGATTGCAGATGTTGACAACTTAATGGATTTACTGAGTGAGATGGACGTCGTTTGTTCTTTTGAAAAGACAACTTTACAAATCAATCCAGAGAACATTAAGATGAGCCCATTGCCAAGTGGTAAGATCAAGAGTTTACGAGCTTCCTATTACTTTATGGGTGCTCTTCTTGGCCGTTTTGGTAAGGCTGTTGTGGGCTTCCCTGGCGGGGATGATATTGGACCCCGCCCCATTGACCAACATATCAAAGGTTTTGAAGCCTTAGGTGCATGTGTAACAAATGAAAATGACCAAATAACAATTACTGCTCCTGATGAAGGACTGCAAGGAGCGACTATTCACCTAGAAATGCCATCCGTAGGCGCGACAATGAATATTATCATGGCTTCAGTTACCGCAAATGGGCAAACTGTTATTGATAATGCTGCTAAAGAACCTGAAATAATTGACTTAGCAACTTTCCTTAATAATATGGGTGCAGTTATTCGAGGAGCAGGAACCGATTCAATTCGAATCGAAGGTGTTGAAAAGTTAGAAGCTAGAGCTCCGCATACGATTATTCCTGATCGAATTGAAGCTGGAACGTACATTTCTCTTGCTGGCTGCATTGGCAACGGTATCTGCATTCATAACATTATCGAAGAACACCTTGATTCTTACCTTGCGAAGGTAGAAGAAATGGGACTAGTTATTGATGCAGATGAGGACTCACTTTACGTTTATCCTGCTGGCGACTTGAAAATGACGCAGATTAAAACTGGTGCATACCCAGGTTTTGCTACTGATTTGCAGCAGCCTGTAACTCCTTTGCTGTTATCTGCTAAGTCTGGTGAGGGTGTAATAATTGATCGCATTTACCCTAAACGAATTGGTCATATTGAGCAATTGCGTAAGATGGGTGCTGATATTAAAGTAGAGGATAATATTATTCTTGTTCATCCGACTGAAAAGTTGCATGGGGCAACTGTTTCTGCTGGAGAAATCAGAGCTGGTGCGTGTTTGATGATTGCAGGACTAATGGCAAAAGGTGACACAATTATCAACAATGCTGGTAATATTCTTCGTGGTTATGATCGCGTCCAAGAAAAATTACGCTTGCTAGGTGCTGACGTTACAATCAAAGACGTTCCAGATAAGTAGCTAAAAATAGTGCAATTAAAGATATTTAAGTAAACGACTAATCTTTTGATTAGTCGTTTTTTACTATTTTCATTAATACTCATTTCTTTATTATTTTATTAAATCTGCCTTTTGTAGTTCTATTTGATTGTTTAATACAACATGCTGATTTTCGGAAATTAGATATTAGAGTTTATAATATATTGCTGCTAGAATAAAAAATAAAGAATAATACTTTTAATTAACAAAATAGAAGGCAAATCTCAACTTTAGAGGTTTGCCTTCTATTAGACTGTAATTATCTCACGGAACGGATATAGTTTAACGCCTTTTGCAATTTAGTCTGCTTGGTAAATACTCGTGACATGCTGTCGCAAATTACATAATAAAAGCAGATTATAAATGTTCTGTAATTGATTAGATATTTAAAAGTTTTGAATCGTTAGTAAGTGTTCAACATGATTTTATAAGCAACTAAACGCTAATTTAGCCCTGACTTTGTAGATCCTTTGTATTGATCCAAGGCAGATTTTAAATCTTTGTCTGTAATTTTGACGTTTTGATCTTTCAAAACTTGACTGATTACATTTCTCATAACAGCAGAATTTGCAGCCCATTTGTCATAAAGATTATTTGTTAGTTCTGCTTTATTGTTCTCAAAACTTCCTTTAGCTGGATGGTTAATCATTTTTATTATTTCATAGCCATTAGTAACTTTTACTGGGGTGCCAGTATACTCACCATTTTTAAGTTTATATGCAGCATTTTTGAAAGTAGAATCCAAATTTTTATTTTCTTGGTTAAAGGGTGCTAATTTTCCACCATTAGTGCTGGTAGAACTATCCACAGAATATTCTTTTGCTAAACTTGAAAAACTTTTTCCCTTGTCCAACTGATTGATAATTTTTCCAGCTGTTGATTGACTCGTTACTAAAATATGCTGAACAGTAATTTTTGGTTGATACGTTTTCCATTCTGCTCTTAATTGATTATCTGTTGGCTTGATTTGAGACCGCAATGCAATTTCACTAAGTAGGTTAATTTGAATCATTCTCTTAAATGATGACTTAGTGTATAAATTTTGTGCTAAAAACTCATCAAATTGTGAACCATAGCGTTCTTTATAATTATTGTATTCCTGAGTAACTTCTTTAGAATTCAGTTTTTCCCCATATTGGGCTTTTAGAGCGTCATAAATTAACAAATTAGCTAAAACGCTTTTACTCGAAGGAGCTGACTTGAGCTCCTTATAAAATTCTTGTTGCGTAATTTTTTTGTCTTTTCCATATTGAGCAACTTCTGCATTATTTGACTTTGAACAGCCTGCTAAGCTTAGTAAAGAAATACCAGTTACGGCAGTTATTATACCTTTTAATAATTTGTCCATTTTATCTCCTCCAATGAAGATTTCTTATCTAATTATTAAAAACATTAAAGCAGATTGCAACTTTTTATTTAATAAAATTACAAAAAATAACAAGTAAAAAACAGGCACTCATCATAGTTGAAGCTGAAAAAGCCATGTATTACAGTGGAAAGTAAATAAAAACCAATAGCTAGCATTACTAAAATACTGTTGATTTTTTAATTTATTACTATATAATTTTTAATTAAATTGGTAACATTATTAATTTAATCAGGCAAAAACACTTTTATTAATTAGGCTTGGGGGACTAACCATGAAAAAAAATAAGTATGTGGGAGTGCTAGTTTGTGCGGCTGCACTTTCTGTATTCTCTAATGCTGAGCTGCAAGTTAAAGCCAGTGTTGACAGTCAAACAAAAACTGTTGCAAAAAGCTCTAAAGTAACAGAATCAGCTACAGTGGGCGTGACAAACAAAGCAATTGAAGCACAGTTAGCTGCAAAGGGAGTTAATCTTAAGCATTTAACCTCTAATGAAAAGCAAAATGTATATGTTGATGTAATTGTTCAATTGTCCGCTGCACCTGCAGCTACAAATGGATCAGTAAGCACAAATTCAAGTAGTGCAGAAATTGAGCGGGCTACAAAACAAGTAATTGCACGCCAGGCTTCAGTTAAAGCAAATATAAAGGCAATTACCAACCAAGCAATTGGTCAAAGTTATGGTTATGTAGTTAACGGTTTTGCTACTAAAGCAAAGGTTAAAGATATTCAAAAATTAAGAGCTATTCCAGGTGTTAAATCTGTAACTTTGGCAAAAGTCTACTATGCCAATGATTCTTCAGCTGATGATATGGCTAATGTTTCGACAGTTTGGAATAATTATAAATATAAAGGTGAAGGCACTGTAGTTTCTATCATCGATACAGGTATTGATCCTAATCATAAGGATTTACGGTTAAGCGATGAATCTAAAGCAAAATTAACTAGAGAAAAGGTTGCTGCCTTCACTAAAGAAGCAGGTTATGGCCGCTACTTTACTGAAAAAGTCCCATATGGACATAACTATTCAGACAACAATGACAATATTACTGACAATGGTTCTAGCACACAACACGGTATGCACGTTTCAGGTATCGTAGGTGCAAATGGCACTTCAGATTCTGTTAATTCGGTTGTAGGTGTTGCTCCAGAAGCTCAGCTATTAGCAATGAAGGCATTCTCTAATTCAGCTAGTTCTGCTTCTACTGATTCTACTAGCGTTATTGGGGCAATTGATGATTCAGCTAAACTTGGTGCTGATGTTTTGAACATGTCCTTAGGTTCTGTTTCTGGTCAACAAACTGATGATGATCCAGAAATTGCTGCTGTTGAGCGTGCTACTAAGACAGGTACTGCCGCTGTAATTTCTGCTGGTAACTCTGGAACCTCAAACTCAAAAGCTGATGGCAACAACAAGGCATATTATGGCAATCCAGATATGGAAACCATAGGTAGTCCGGGTACTGCCAGAACTGCCACAACGGTTGCATCAGCAGAGAATAATAAAGTTACTACTGATGGTATAACTTTTACTTCAGCTGATGGTAAAACTGTAGTAGCAGGCCCAGAAGCTACTCAACTTTCAGAAGGTACCGATCGTTCATTCTTTAATGACAGGCAATTTTATGTTGTTAAAGATAAAAACGGACAATTAGGTATAGGTTCTGCAAATCAATATACATCTGATGTTAAGGGGAAAATTGCCATCGTTAAGCGTGGGGCTCTCACTTTTACAGATAAACAAAAATTTGCACAAGAAGCAGGGGCTGCTGGTCTAATCATTGTTAATAATCAAGCCGGTGCATTAACTAACATGCAACTTAATGCCGGGTTCCCAACTGTTGGATTATCAGGGGCTGCTGGAAGCAAGTTAGTAGAATACGTTGCAAAAAATCCTGATGAAGCATTAAAGGTAAGTATTGCTGTACAGCCATTAGATAATTCAGCGCTTAAGACAGATTTAATGTCTGACTTTACTTCATATGGTCCTGTTTCTAATTTGGCCTTTAAACCAGATATTTCAGCACCTGGTGGAAATATTTGGTCAACTCAAAACAATAATGGCTATACTAACATGTCAGGTACTTCTATGGCGTCTCCATTTATTGCTGGTACGCAAGCACTTGTTAGTCAAGCAATGAACGATAAAAAGGGTTCTTTCTATGAAATTTATCAAAAGATGAGTCCAGATGAAAGAACCGCATTTATCAAGGCTTTGGAAATGAATACTGCAAGTATTCAGCCTGATATTAGTCATGATAATGTAATTGTTTCGCCTCGTAGACAAGGTGCTGGATTTATTAATGCACAAGCTACTATTCAGGCATTAGCTAAAAATCCTTCAACTATTGTTGGCAGTAATGGCTATCCAGGTGTTGAGCTTAAGAGCTTCACAGATAGAACGCTCAAATTCCAAGTTAGGTTTACCAATAGAACGGATAAGACTTTAAATTATAGGTTAACTAATAATGGTAAAGAATCAGATGTTTATACTTCTGCTATTGATAGTAGTTCAGTTTTATACGACAAGAAGATTGATGGTGCTTCAGTTCAAACTGATGGTGATGTAGTTGTACCTGCAAATTCAACTAAGGAATTAACTATTACATTAGCACTGCCATCTGATTTTAAGGAAAATCAGTTTGTTGAAGGATTCCTGACCTTTAATGGATCAGACAGTTCACAATTGCGTTTACCGTACATGGGATTCTTTGGCAACTGGGCAAGTTCAGATCTGCCAATTTTTGCTGGCTTAAATGATCCAGACGTATTCCACCCTGAGAATAATATCTCGGGTACTATTGTAACTGTTGGTAATGATTCTATTAATGCTAACCCGGGCTTAGACATTGATGATGAAGGTAATTATGTATTTGATTCCTCGAAATTCGCAATTTCTACTGCAGATAATGCTCAATTCCAATGGTTTAAACCGACATATTACTTATACAGAAATGCGAATAATGTTAAGGCTCAAATTTTGGATAAAGATGGCAAAGTAATTAATACCTTAGCTTCATTGAGTAATGCCACTAAGTCATACTACTATGCACCAGCTCAAACATACAATTACTTTGATGAAGCTCCTGAGTGGCATGGTACATACTTTGACCAACAAGCTAACAAGACAGTTAAAGTGCCTGATGGAACATACACTTACAGAATCTCTGCTACTGTTGATGGCACAAACACGGAGCAGCACTACGATATGCCAGTTAAGGTAGACAGTGTTAAACCTGTATTAAAGAATCTCAAGTTAGAATCAAGTACAGAAAAGGGTGCCGACGGCCAAGAAAAGACTCGTTACTACTTGTCTGTCGAAGCTAAGGACGATCTTAGTGGTTTGAGTGGTGACGCGAATGTTTCTATAAATGGTATCTTCAGTCAGTTAGCATATGATCCAACTGCTAAGGCAGATGAAGATGGCTTCCAAAAGGTTGAAATCGACTTATCTCCTGAACAGGTAAAAGCTTTACAAGCAGGTACTAATGACTTTGCTGTAGCTTTATTTGATAATGCTTCAAATGCAGGAACTGCTTCAGGTAAAAGCAATAAACCTGGTGAAACTGGCTTTGGCTTAGTTCTTAGAGATGGTGGCTTACCAGATAAGATTTCTTCAAAGACTAAGAATTACGATCCTGACACTGAATCCTTTGTCTTCTCAGGTAGTTATCCAAGCAAGGTATATGGTACTTATACTGATAAGCGTGGTGAGATTCATGACTTAGATATCGAAAGTGACGATGACAATACTTTTGCTGCTACTCTTCCACTTACTAAGGATGATTACAAGACAAAGGTTACCCTTTATGCTGATGCTAACCATAAGACCGTCCTTAAAGAAAAAGAAATTACAGTTAGTCTTGTACCAGCTAAGGTTGAAAATTTAACCGTTGATAAGACTGATACTTACGATGCAAGCAAGGATTCATCAGCTAAACTGGCCCAAACATCTGAAGCTACTGTTAAGCTATCAGGTAAGGTAAGTGATGATACTAAGTCGTTAGTAATTAAGCAAGATGGCGAAGACGACATATCAGTTAATTTAAAGGATGACCATACTTTCTCCATTGAATTACCAGTAAGCTTTGGTGAAAACAACTTTAATCTTGTGGCAACTGATGAAGATGGTAATTCATCCAGTATTGAACAAAAGGTTAAGTCTAGTGATCATGGTAAAACAACTGTAAAAAGCAGTGACGTTACATTCGATAACGGCATTAAGTGGGGCACTAGCACCGTTAGCGCTAATACCAAAAACTATGATCCTAAAACTGGTCAGTTGACTATTACTGGCAAGGTAAGAAGACCAACTACTACTTTGCAAATTGATGGTAAGGACGTGAAGATTAATTCTGATCAAACATTTGAAGTAACTCTAAATGTTGGTACTCACGGTGCTAAGATTATAAATGCTTTGATTGGTGATTCAACTGTTAGAGAAACTACTCAAGAGAGGCTAACTTTCTATGTAGATGCAGAATCACCTGTTTTAACCCTAGATGATGATGGTCCTATTTACATTAACAAGGATAAATACACTATTTCTGGTACTGTCACTGATGACTACAATTACTATGGACTATCAATCAATGGTAATAGTATTGAATCTGCCTGGGGGGATGTAGATTACAACAGCAAGGAAGGTGTCAAGAAGGACTTTAAGTATGAAGTTGAATTGAAGAAGGGTAAGAATACTTTTAATATTAAAGTAACTGATGCCCAAGGCAATGAAACTACTCAAGCTTTAGTTGTTTACTATGAACCAGAAAAGACCTTAGATGAGCCTGATGTAAAGCAAACTGTGGCAGAAGATGCTGAGTCTGCTCTCTTTGAAGCTACTACTAAGGAGCCTGATGCAAAGGTGGTTTACAGTGTTGATGGCGGCAAGACATTCAAGGATATGCCAGCCGACGGACTCAAAGTCACTGAAAATGGTACCGTTGAATTTAAGGCTGTTGATAAGTATGGCAATGAATCTGATGTTAAATCTGTAGAGGTCAAGGATCTTAATGAGAAAACTAATCCTAGTGCAGATGACGAAAAATTATCCAAGGCTAAAGAAAAGCTTCAAGCTATTGTTGATGATGGCGAAAAGAAAGACTTGAGTGGCTACACTAATGATTCTAAGAAGGCTTATGAAGAAGCTTTAAACAAGGCAAAAGATGTCTTGGCAGACAAAGATGCTACATTGGAAGATGTTCAGGCTGCAACTGATGCATTAGATAAAGCAGAAAAGGCATTGGCTGATAAAGAAAAAGATGCTTCAGATGACGAATTGCCTAAGGCAAAGAAGGAACTTCAAGCTAAGGTTGACGCTGGCACCAAGAAGGATTTGGGTAAATACACTGATGAATCCAAGAAGACTTATGAAAAAGCTTTAGACAAGGCAAAAGAAGTCTTGGCAAACAAAGACGCTACATTGGAAGACGTCAAGGTTGCAACTGAGGCATTGGATAAAGCAGAAAAAGATTTAACTGTTAAGCGTACTGAACCATCTCTCCCATGGACTAATACCACTCCAAGTTCCACTGAATCTACTTCACAAGCAAGTGCAGATGTAACTGCTTCGGATAAGAACAAGGATAATGCGGAAAATAAGGATACAAAAGAAGAGGGTAAATCAACTGAGGTAATGTTCAAGTCTGTTCTTTACACTAAGGAGCTCAAGAAGACTTCTAAGACTGCCAAGGCATATAGCCTCCTTAACCTTGTAGTTGAAAAGGATAAGTTAAAGGTTTATACATTTAATGGTCAACATTTCTACAAGGTAGTAGATAAAGACGAATATGTTCGTGTAAGAAACATTACTGGTACCAAGGCTAAGTTGAAGAGAAATTCTTACATATACAAGTCTAATGGTAAGAAGGCATCACGTCAGCTTCTCAAGAAGGGTGCCACTGTAACCATCTACGGTGATCAATATAAGGCTTTAGAGAAATTTAAGGAGACATATAGAGTTGGTGAAGGCAAATACATCAAGAGCGTAAACTTCTATGAAGTTCATCTTGTAAAATAGCTTCTAGATTTTAAAAGATGAGCAAATACGACTCTTTGCTAAAACCTGTTGATAAAGATTAAATGAAAAGAAGCAAGCAGCTAAAAACTGCTTGCTTCTTTTTCTTTTACCTTGTTTCTGCCAATCTGCATAGAACTACAAAGTATAATATTTGCTAATTGCTACTGATTAGTAGTAGATGCTATAATAATGTAGAAATGATACTTGGAGGTTTGTAATGGAAGTTGCTGAGGCATTAGCGAGGCTAAAATTCTTGGTGAAGCATGATCATTTTCAAATGGTTCAAAGAAGAGACAAAATGGCAATGCCAGTTTCAGTAACTTTGACGAAGGAAATAGTTAAGCAGTTGTCAGTCAGTGATTTTGTCAAACATGAACCGAATAGAAGTAATCCATTACAATTTGTCTGGGTATTTAAAACAAGCGATGGCCAAACTTACTACATTAAATTCGTATTTACTGAAGATAATCAAAAAGTAGTATTTATTAGTTTCCATCTTGATTATTAAAGGAGGGGTTTATATGGCTTACCAAAAGGACTTCACTACTATTTATACTATTGATGGACATAAGTATACAGTAACAGCACCAGCTCTTTTTGACAGAAAAACCAATGAACTGATTCCAGATAAGGCATTAGATGATCAAGCTGCTGAAATTGCCCGTCAAAAATATCGTGACGAAATGGGTCTATTGTCACCAAAGGAAATAAAACAATATCGAGCTAAAGTTGGATTAACACAACGTAATTTAGCAGAATTAACCGGATTAAGTCCAAATACGATTGCTCTTTACGAAGCAGGTGCATTTCCAACAAAGGCCAATAATAGGTTGTTAAAAGCTCTCATAAAAAGCGATAATGTACTTGAACAATATATTTCTGATGAGAAGAATAAATATTCTGATGAATTGATAGCAAAAGTTAATTCCTATTTGAACCATAGTGATAGTGTTGTGGAATCACAACCTGAGCAACCTAAGTTCACTGCTGTGCAGTTAGCCAATTGGTTTCGAGTTGAGAATTACTTTGAGCGGGATAATGATTTGAATATTGATCCATTAACGCAAATGAAAGCCAATAAGCTTCTCTATTTTGCATATGGTAGATTTTTAGCTAAAACTAGAAGTAGGTTGTTTTCTTCCCCTATTATTCATTTACAATACGGTCCAGTAATAACTGAAGTACATAAAAAGTTTAATGGTAAGCGTGTTTTAGATATTGATAAACCAGATAAAGAGGCCATGAATGACTATAACTTGGTTTCTAAAGATGGTGAAATTGCCGATTTACTAGATAAGGTTAATGATGATTACATTAATTACAATGCTGCTCGATTAAGTAAGCAGACTCATCGGTCCGGGTCACCATGGGATTTAACTCCGGATAGAGAAATAATTAAAGATCAGTTGATTTTTGATTCGTTTAATCGAGGAGTAGAAGAATAGTTTGAGAAAGAATAAATAATAAGTGTCCTAATGTGGGTCTCAATAAATTTATTGAGTTGTAGGCTCAGTCTTTTGCTTAATCCTATAACAGAGCTAACTGCCTTTAAAGCAGTTGCTTGAAATTTAGAGAAGAAGTCTTGTTTACAAGGCTTCTTTTTCTTTATATCTAGGCTATAACTTAGATAAATTAATCTTGTACAAGAAATTGCTGAAAATGGTAATCATAATTGGTGTAGTAATTATTGAAGTAGTATTGAGCACACTCATGGTTGAAGATGAAATTTCTTGATCAACTGTATTATCAAGCCATTTGAGTTAACATTGGGCTTGTAGTATAATATGAGTTAAGTATACAAATCGTATAAATGAATAGTATTAGTCGATGATATGTGGAAATAAAATTGGCGGATCTGTTGGATTATTATCAGTAAATCTAGAAGAATGCCAATGAATATATAGATTGTTTAAGATAAGATTTTCATAAAAATTAAGCTAATAAACAATTCTAAAAATAAATCTTTTTTCTTTAGGAATAGATTATGAAAATAAAGCTTAGTAAAATTTTTCCTATTTCAATAGGTATCATATTGATAATAATTGCGATAAAAGATTTTTCTCCTTGGCGTAGTACAGGTGAAATAATAACAGGACTAATAACATTGGCAGTGGCATTATTTTCCAAAAGTAAAGACCAAGAATCAACTTCTTCTGAAATAGATCACTTAGTTGACCACAAAGTTGTAATTTATTCGGAACGCATTTATTTGGTGATGTTTTTCGTCTTTCTAATTTTATATTACTTAGATGGGAAAAATGTTATACTCGGCGTTATATCTATTTATTCGTTATTGCTTTGGTATATTCAACTGGTAATGCAATTAATAATAAGTGTTTTAGAGATAGTAAAAAGTAATAGAAATAAATAATTTTTAAACCTTTTACTTGTTGTTTGAATGTTGAAAAAGTAGCTGAAACACTAGTATTGCTGATTCGTTGCTATCCAGGAAATGTAGTAGAAAAAATAATTTAATTTAAACAAAAATGAGTTTTAAAAGACTTGAAGACAATAGCTTCAAGTCTTTTTTGTTTTCACACTAATATACACTTTTTCACACAAGCGCTTTTTTCAACTAATTAAAATGTGTGCATTAACGAGAAAAACAGTGTAACAGGAACGAATTAAGCGAAAAATCTTTTTCTGACCGTTATAGCCTCTTGTACTTTGTTGTGTTGAAGTAATCCATTTAGCCTGTAAAAATCTAGTCATAAAAACGCTTTAAATTAATTACTGATGATAGTATTATTATTTTGTATGTGAATGATATCGCTTTAAATGCCAAAAATTATATTTTCTCTTTTTGTAATAAGGAGCAATATTTCTTGGCTAGCCTTATTCATAAATATCTTGTAAATTAGAATTTGAAAACGAAAGGACAACTAAATGTTATTAGGATCAATTGAAGCTGGTGGAACAAAGTTTGTTTGCGCCGTGGGTAACGAAAATTACCAGATTAAAGATCAAACTACTTTCCCAACCACAACTCCAAAGGAAACACTTCGCAAGACAGTCGACTACTTCAAAAAATTTGATATTGATGCGATTGGAATTGCCTCTTTTGGACCAATCGAAGTACGTAAGACTGCATCGAATTATGGCTACATTACTGACACACCTAAGGCAGGCTGGAGTAATACTGACTTTGTTGGTTATTTGAAAAAAGAGATTGATGTACCGATGTACTTTACAACTGATGTAAATGGATCAGCGTATGGTGAGTACGTCATGTCACAATTATCTAATGAAGATATTGACTCCCTTGTTTATTACACTATTGGCACCGGTGTTGGTGGTGGAGCAATTATTAATGGCAAGTTGGTTGGCTCACTTGGTCACCCTGAAATGGGTCATGTTAAGCTTAAACGTCATCCTGATGATCTTAATTTTGCAGGTGTTTGTCCTTTCCATAAAGATTGTCTGGAAGGTTTAGTATCCGGTCCAACTTTTGACGCTCGTTTGAATAAGCCAGGCAAGGATGTTCCACTATCAGATCCTGTTTGGGACATCATGAGTTACTACGTTGCTCAAGCTGCTTTGCAAGTTACATTGATTTTGCGTCCTGATAAAATTGTTTTTGGCGGCGGCGTTACTAGTGAAAAGTTCTTAGAAAAAGTAAGACGTGATTTTGCTAAATTGTTGAATGGCTATGTTCATGTACCTGAACTTGACCAATACATTGTTATGCCTGAAATTGAAAACAATGGTTCAGCAACTGTAGGTGATTTTGCACTCGCAAAACGCTTATTAAGAGAATAATTTATCCAGCATATTAAGCAAAAATTTCAGGAAAGATATAAAAAATCAATAATACTAAAAAAGCCAATGGCATCTATTTGATGTCATTGGCTTTTTGTTGTGTCTATTTAGTAAAGCACTGATAATCTTAGTCTAATAAGTCAAACTTAAGTGTAGCTAAGTTATGACCTTCATTAACCATGTTGCTGAGCAATTCAATTGTATTGTTGTAAACTTGGTCGGCCATCTTTTGGTTAGCTTCAGTTAACAAGTCTTCAGCTTCTTTACCTGTAAGACCTGCAGCCTTCTTATCAGTTTCGTGTTGAATAAAGTGGCATTGTGATAATGATTTTTGTTCAAAGTCACTTTCAAGCTCGCCGTATACCTTAAAGTTAGTGTCTCCAAGTTGTGCAGTTAGCTTGTTTAACCAGAAAATCTTGGTGAGATCAAATTTTGGACCGGTTTGGAAGCTTGCAGGAGTGTCATTAACATTGGTATAGAAAGGAACAAAGCTGTTAAAAGTGTTTGGACCGAAGCAAAGCCATTGAACACCAGCGATTTCTTCTGGAACATCATTTCTAACCTGGAGAATATGAGTTTCGAAGTTACGGTTAAGTGCAATTGGACGATAAGTCTTCTTTTGCTCAGGAGTCCCAAGGTCGCCGTATGGGTCAAATGGTGTATCTTGGTAGTGTGAGCTTTCTACAAAACAAATGTCTTCAATACTAATCTTACGGTTAGCGTGGCAAATGAATGGTTGGTCTTGATCAGTTGGTTTGCCACCAAATTCTGGATCGAAGTAATTGTGTACAAACCAAGCACGAGGGTTGTTGTAGTGTGCATCTTTGACAGTTGAACTACCAAAAATGTGACGCATGTTGTAGCCTTCACGATCAGGGTTTAAGTGGTATTCTTCGATTAAACCTTCCAAAGTATCGTCAGCCAAAAAGCCGTCTTCACCAAAGTGGAATTCATCAATGTTTAAACGGTTAGGAGCAACAACATAAGCGTCGTCAGGGATGCGACGAGCAATCCAGTGATGACCACCGATTGTTTCAAGGTACCAAATTTCATCATGGTCAGCAAAAGCCATACCATTCATTTCATAAGTACCATACTTTTCAAGTAAGTAACCCATCCGTTTAACACCGTCAAGAGCGCTGTGGATATAAGGCAATGTTAAAGTAACAAAGTCTTCTTCACCAAGTCCGCCTTCAGTTACTAGTGGGTCGATTCCTTGGATACGGGAATTCGTAGTGATTGTTTCAGTTGCAGTCATTGCAATGTTTTCAGAGTTAATTCCGGCTGCTGCCCAAATACCACTTTCACCTGATACGTCTGGTGCACTAGTGTAGCGTAGAGGAGTATCTGCTAAGTCCTCATCATCAATTTTTTGGTGACTAATAACACTTTCATAGTGCTTAGGTTGCTTTTCTGGTGTAATAAGTTCGAAACCTTCGGGAATAATCTCACGTCCACCGTCTTCACTTCTGGCAATCATTGCTGAGCCATCAATTGAAGCATTTTTACCGACAAGAATAGTCGTACATTCTGCTTTTTTCATTTAATCTGTCCTTTCAAAATAACTTAATCTATATTGTATTAAAAAGGACAGCTATAATGCAAAGAAATACGCAAACTTAACCTGAAATTATTTATTTGATTGTTGGAGTTGAGAAAAAAGTGAAGGAAAATATTTTTTGATTAGATATTGCTTAAATGTGTTAAACATATTTTACTTAAATTGCGTAAGAAACAGCCGCTACTCACAGGCTCAATTAGCAGAAGAACGCCAAACGATTAATGCAATTGAAAATGACAAATATGAACCCTCACTAGGTTTGACTTTTCAGCTGGCAGATATATTAGGGGTTACAGTTGACGAATTGTTTATTAATAAGTTGCCAGCGCAATCAATTTAGATACCTACTTTAGTTTTTGCTATGGGTATTATTGAGTTTAGCAATCTAATCATTATAAGTTAGTGGGCTTTTGCCTTTGCGGATTTCTACCTTGATTGGTAAGAAAATCGTGTGAACTAATTTGAATTAAAAATTATAAAAAGCTATAGAGACTAAAAGAGATATACATATGGAAACTAGAAAAAATTTACAGGAAAAATTAAAGGCAACATTAACCCAAATAACGCATGAGTCACTAAACAGCACTTTTGTTGGGTATAGTGAGCTTTATAAACAAGTGATTTTTGTCAAAGTTTTTTCTCAAGAAGGTAAATTTTTAACCGAAAAAACTGTTAATGAACAACTTAATTCACGCGTATTAGGCTTTTTTACGATTGAAAATCCGCAGCGCTTCATATTAATAATGGAGGATTGTGATCCGATAGACTTAAAACTACCACTTACAGCCGAACTGGCTTTTGAAATGGGACAGGAATTGTCTGCCTTTCATCAAAATGTAAAACTATTTGAAGGCATCTATCTTAATGAACAGCTTTTTAAAAAGGTTGAGACGGATGTTAGCAGTCTAAAAAACATTGCGGTCAAAGACAGACTTGAAGAACTGTTAAAAGCATTTAATCCAATTAAAGCCAAAATTGAACATGATTTATGTGCTTATTCCACGGTAGTACTTCATGGTGATGTTGGTGTGCGCAATTACAAACTTGTCAATGGGAAACTGCGTTTAATCGACTTTGAACGAGCAAGGAAAGGTGTAAACTATCAAGACTTCATCAAACTGTTTTATCAAGATTTTAATTTAAACAAAAATCTGATTAGCTCGTTTATAGAAGGATATAGGACAAAAGGTGCTAAGGTTGAGATTTTGCCTGAAACACAAGTTTTTCTAATCTTTATTACAGCAGTTGGAATTATGAAGTACGTGGAAAAAATAGAAGATCAACCGTTTGAAAAGATAGGCGAGTTGATGTTAGAAACTTGCACGCAATATTTCAATATGGATTTTGGGAATGAGTCCAAACAGAAATTGAATGCAATAATTGAATAGAGCGTGAGCTATTTTGGTAATTGAAAAAGGCATCTTCGACTTAGAAGATGCCTTTTGGCGCGAACAAAACAATTTTAAGGGAAAATAATTGTTCACATGATATTTGCAGTTTGATTTTTCTATTTTTCCTTTGACTCACCTCCCTTCAATAAAAGATTTAGAAGTGTAGCGGATAAACTCGTGATAACAATTCCGTTACTTAAAAATAATTGAACTGTTGCAGGTAAGTTCTTGAAAAATTGTGGATAAATAGTGACGCCTAGTCCCAAACCAACTGAAATTGCGATGATTAGGATATTATTGTTGTCACTCAAATCCACTTTTACAAGTGTTTTAATTCCTTGAACGGCAATCATGGTAAACATTACCAGCATTGCACCACCTAAAACAGGAGTAGGAATAATAGTAACTAGTGCACCAATTTTTGGTAACAGTCCCATAGCCATTAACAGGCCAGCTGCCCAATAAATTGGCCTTTTTGTTTTAATACCTGACAGTTGAAGTAGTCCAACGTTCTGTGAAAAGGTAGTGTACGGAAAAGCATTAAACAAACCACCAAAGATTTGTGCTAATCCTTCTGCACGATACCCCTTTTTTAAATCTTCTTCAGTTACATCATGGCCGATTAGGTCACCTGTAGCAAAGAAGACGCCGGTAGACTCAATCATTGAAACTAATGCGATAATCATCATGGTCAAACTGGATGACCATTCGAATTTTGGAACACCGAAGTAGAATAATTGGGGCAAGTGAAACCAAGAAGCTTCTAAAACTGGTGTCAAGGAAACTCGTCCCATCAAAGAGGCAATTACGGTCCCAGCAACCAAGCCAATAAGAACGGAGATTGACCGCAAGAAGCCCTTAGTCCAGATTTCTAATGCCAAGATAATGAACATTGTGCTGAAAGCCAATATCAGGTTTTGGCTACTACCAAAGTCTTTGGCACTAGCATTGCCACCACCCATATTTTGAACGGCCACAGGGACCAGCGTAAGACCAATAGTAGTGATTAGAGTTCCTGTAACCACTGGTGGAAAGTACTTCTTGATTTTTGCAAAAACGCCAGAAATCAAGATGACAAAGATCCCCGCAATGATAATGGCACCATACATATCGTTAATCGAAAACTTTTGACCGATCATTTGTAAAGGTGCAACAGCTTGGATAGCACAACCCAAGATTACTGGAAAACCAATACCAAAGTATTTGTTTCGCATGAGTTGTAGTAGTGTTGCAAGCCCACACATAAAGATGTCAATTGAGACAAGATAAGTCATTTGTTCTGCGTTGAACTTTAGCGCGGTTCCAATTAATAATGGAACGGCAACTGCACCAGAGTACATGGCCAATAGGTGCTGTAGACCTAAAATAGCTGCTTTTTGGTGACTAACTTCTTCTTGCTTCATTATTTTTCGTCCGCAAATTGAACTTCACCGTTAGCTAAACTAGCGATATTTGCTAAGGATTCTAGACGATAGCCGTGTTCTTTAATCCAACTGCTACCACCTTGGAAAGTTTTCGCAACCACGATACCAATTCCAGCCACATCAGCCTTGGCTTGATTAGCTATGTTAATCATTCCCTTGACTGCTTCGCCGTTAGCCAAAAAGTCATCGATAATCAATAAGTTGTCGTCTTCATGTAAAAATTTTTGTTCTACACAAATTTGATTTGTGGTTTTCTTGGTGTAGGAATATACGTCAGCCCAGTAAACCGCATCATTAAGTGTTGACGGCTTTTTCTTGCGGGCAAAAACCATTGGCACATGAAGTTCGTATGCTGCCATTACTCCGGGAGCAATACCAGAAGCCTCACAGGTTAATACTTTTGTAACTCCGCTTTGATCAAACAGACGAGCAAACCCCTTACCCACAGCCATCATCAGCTCTGGATCAACCTGATGATTTAGAAAAGAATTAATTTTTAGTACATCACCAGGTAGAACCTCGCTGTCTTGACGGATCCGATCTTCTAAAAGCTTCACAATTTCCTCCTTGAAAAATAAAAAGGGCCTTCTCTACCAAAACTATGGTAAAAAAGACCCTTAAGGCAGCTTGCGCTGAATTAATTGTTGTTGTTTATCCATAGTTCAGAATTTACGGTTCTGAGTAGAGACTGTCGACCACATTACGACAATATATAGATTAATATTTACTTGTTGAGTGAATTCTAACAAACCAAATTAAGTTGTGCAAGGTGAAGTTGAAATTCAGAATTTGAAACAGCATCGATCAAATATAGTTAAATTTTACAAGTGAATTTCCAGTGAAAAAAGTAGTTGACCAAAGAGACAATTCTTAGTACAGTTTAAATAAATTTACGTTTTTTAGAAGAGGAGCTCGGATATTTGTGAAAAAAGACATTCACGATTTTGATGAAATTATCGTTTTAGATTTTGGTAGTCAATATAATCAATTAATTACCAGGCGCTTGCGCGATTTTGGGGTTTATTCTGAGCTCCTACCGCATGACATCAGTATGGAAAGAATCAAAGAAATTAATCCAAAGGGGATTATTTTTTCTGGTGGTCCAAATAGTATCTACGGTGAAAATGCTCTTAAGGTTGACCCAGCAATTTTTGACTTAGGGATTCCAATCTTAGGTATCTGCTACGGAATGCAATTAATGTCGCATTATTTGGACGGTAAGGTTGAAAAAGCCGATAATTCCGAATACGGTCGTGCAGAAATTGAAGTTGAAGATTCTAGCAACGTTTTATTCAGTGACTTACCAAAAGAGCAATATGTATGGATGAGTCACGGAGACCTAGTAACTGGAGCACCTAAAGGCTTTGAGGTAGTTGCTTCAAGTAAAAACTGCCCGATTGCTGCGATTGCAAACGATCAAGCCAAAATGTATGGTATTCAATTCCATGCCGAAGTGCGCAACACACAATATGGTCTCGACATTTTGCGTAATTTTGCTTTTAAAGTATGTGGTGCCAAAAATGATTGGTCAATGACCGACTTTATTGACTTACAAGTTGCAGAAATCAGAAAAACGGTTGGTAATAAAAAGGTCATTCTTGGTTTATCCGGTGGGGTAGACTCCAGTGTAACCGCAACACTTTTACATAAAGCAATCGGAGACCAATTGACTGCAATTTTCGTTGATCACGGGATGCTGCGTAAAAATGAGGGTGACGAAGTAATGGCAGCCTTAAATCGTGATTTGGGTGTGAACATTATTCGTGTGAACGCTCAAGAACGGTTTTTAAATAAACTAAAAGGTGTCACTGATCCGGAACAAAAACGTAAAATAATTGGTAAGGAATTTATCGAAGTATTTGCTGATGAAGCTAAGAAAATTAAGGATGTTGATTTTTTGGCTCAAGGCACCCTTTACACTGATGTGATCGAAAGTGGAACTAACACGGCACAGACAATTAAGTCGCACCACAATGTAGGTGGCCTTCCTAAAGACCTAAACTTCAAGTTAATTGAACCGTTGCGTAAGCTGTTCAAAGATGAAGTGCGCGAACTAGGCGAAAAACTAGGCATTCCACACGATTTAGTTTGGCGTCAACCATTCCCTGGACCTGGTCTTGGTATTAGAGTTCTTGGCGAAGTAACAGAAGACAAACTAAAAATTGTACGTGACAGTGATGCTATTTTACGTGACGAAATTAAAAAAGCAGGACTGCAAGAAGACGTATGGCAATACTTTACTGTTTTACCTGGAATTAAATCCGTTGGTGTTATGGGTGATGGCCGTACTTATGACTACACCATTGGTATTCGAGCAGTTACTTCAATTGATGGGATGACAGCAGATTTTGCCCGTCTGCCATGGGATGTTTTGCAAAAAATCTCGACTAGAATTGTCGATGAAGTGCCAAACATTAACCGCGTCGTCTACGATGTAACTAGTAAGCCACCTTCAACAATTGAATGGGAATAAGGAGACAGTTTAACTTGAATGGTAAACCTTGATTTAAAAGCACTTTAAGGAATGAAATCAAATCAAAAAGCGGAAAAAATAAAACTGTATGCTGAAAAATGTATCCCAATTAGTAAAAAGAAGTACATTGAGAACCTTTAGCGATAGCAGGTATTAGACAAGTTGATATTTGATTTGAAAAAGTATGTCAAGATGAAAGAAGCTCTTAGTGTAAAACTAAGAGCTTTTATTCGCTGTGAGTGTATAAAGGAGAAACGGATATCGAAATTAGAGTGGAGGGCTTTCTAACTAAGTTACATAGTCCTATTTAAATAAAGTGAAATTCCATCATTTTAGAACATCTTATACCAATTATCACTTGAAATTATGATAATAGGGATGAAAGGAGATTTAATGGTTTTCCTAAAAATCAAACTACTCAATATTATATAAGATGTTTTAAAAAGGCTTCTATGAATATTACTTCAAGACAGGTGTTTGTTGTTTACATCAAGAAATTCGGTAGATCATTACAATATAGAAAAGCATAGAAGAATTTATGTAATCTTTTATTAGATCGCATATTGGACACGTATAATGATTATTATCCTAGTACGTTTCGTTCAAGCTTAAAAATTTAAGTGTTTTTAAAAGACACTCAGTTTTATAAAGCGATGTCTCAGCATAGTGACATTGAATTTAGAAGCTTGTTTTTGTATGTATTTAAAAGTTAATTATCGTAAACATCTAATAGGGAAGTAATGGCTTCGAAAATATGTTGTGCTGTCCTGTCACCATTTTTAGATTTAGTTAGTGCCTTTGACAGTAAGTTCTGGTACTTCTTCAGTATAAAACTATTATTATTTGCTACCTGGTCACCAGAATACTGAAGATTATTACTGGTAATGCCTTCTTGGTTGGTAATATCGTTGCCTTCAGAATCAAATACTTTTATATTAGCTAAGCCCAATTCTTTTTCTAAGTCGTCAGTAATGATAATTTCTCCAGCAGGACCAGGATTTGCGTTAAAAGCAATGACATAATCACTTTTAGTTTGGGATGAGGTAAAGTATTTATCCACATCACTTGATTTAATATTTGATTTACCTTGAATGTAAGGTACGGATACTTTGAAAAAATCAGCCAGTTTTTGCCAAGTTTCCAATTTGGGATAACGGGTTTCGTTTTCATATTGGCTAATAGAATTAATTCCTATGTGAATTTTATTGCCGAGTTCTTTAAGGGTAAGGTGTTTTTCAGTTCTTAATTGTTTAATCCGATTCATGATATCCCCTTTCTGAATAATTTCATCATTTATGTTGAAATTGTATAATTGTGATGGTATTATACAATTACAGGAATGACGTGGCAAGAATTATTTTTCCAACTAATTTCCATAATATAGATAAGATGCACAATGAAAGTGAAAATTATCTATATTAAAAATTAAGTCGAATGTGGAACTAGCTATTTTTAGTAAATAATATTAATGCTTACCGTTTGCCAGGACCAAACGTAATTGTAAAAAAGCAAAACCAAAGCATTATGTAGTGCCACCTAAATTAACTAATGGTAGCAGACTTATAGATGGTAATCATTTAATGTTAACTCAAAATGAATATAAAAGTTTAATTAAACAATATTCAAAATTAACATGCATTATCAAACAAAGTGGTCTAGCGAATTTTTTCATTCAAAACTAAGATATGCTCTTTGTATGAGTAAAGCTAAGTACTATAAAATTAAGTATTTTCCAGAACTACATAAAAGAAATCAAGAAGTGGGGAACTGTAGAACAGGTGTTGTTGAAAATCATGGTCATTTTTGATAAGAAAAGAATACAACAATAGTTTACAGAGATTTTATAAAAAACAAAAATATGAAAATATGTCAAGTATCATAATACCACTTCATTTATCGGGTAATAGAATATACGTACCATGGGATTTGTTGATGAACATATCTTGATTTCTGATTAAGTTAATGCACCGTTACGATTATTAGAATCCAAAATACACATGTTGTGGCTTATCATAGTGGGTGGAAAGTTGAAAATTGACTTCAGGTACAATTGAAGATTTGTATGGTTCTCTACTTACTGAAAAACCCTAAGTCAACGAATTAAAGATTATTAAAGCTCATCAAGAACTTGATAAAGTAGTAGATAGAGCATATAAAGTTAATGGCTTAAAGAAGATGACGATTGACTAACATTATTACTTAATATGTATAGCGAGAAAATAAAAGATGAAAAATAGAATACCACTTGTTTTATTAAACGATATTGAAGATCAAATTTCGCAACATTTTAGTGCGAATGAGCTTATTGAGTTAACGTATGAATTCGCTCAAGGTTATAACAAAAATATTCCAATTGAGAATCCTAATTTTGATTTTTTTAATAAAAAAAACCTTTTATCGGAAAACTTGAATGTGTTATCAGATAACGAAAAAATAGAATTTCTTTCGCAGATAAAATACCATAGTCGCCTTTCCGAAGATGATTCTCTTCGTGATGAAATTGATTTACTTGAAAAAAATGCAAGCAATGGGGTGATAAAAGCCCGAAATTTAGTTTCTTCTTTATTAGAAACTTATTCAATCGACTTAAAAAAACAATGGGAAAGAACTTATAGATTCTACGATCATTTGGATTATCGTAACGCTTTAGATAATATGCGTCTAACCATTGAACTATTGATAAAAAGAATTACTGGTTCAACAGCTTCTCTTGAAAATCAGACAAATGCTTTAGGTGAATTTTTTAAAGAAAAAGATATAAGTAAAGAAGTTAGAAATTTATTTTTCAAAATGCTTGATATGTATGCAAAGATACAGAACCATGAAGCTAAGCATAATTTGCCACAAAATTTAAATTCTAAAGAAATAAAGTTATTAATGAATCAATCAACAGTAATAATAAAGTTTTTAATAGATTGTGATAAAGGGATATCTTGACCATGTAAGATAAAAATATAGTTGAGTAAATTAACATCAAACAAATAGACGTACAAATAACGATGAATTAGGATACGTGAGATGCTGGTACATGTTTATCAACATTGTAATTCTAGAAAAAGTACATAGGATTTAGGTAAATCGCCTGCTTTAATGTTTGTTGCATTAGATAAATTAACTAATCAAGGTATTAAAAGGGAATAGTATTACAGTATGCTAAAACCAAAAAGACAATGACATAAAAGAAACATCTCTCATTCTAAGAAAATAGATATAAAAAAGAGCTATTAATATAATGCACTGATTAGTACTTTATTTGTTAATCAGTGTTTTTAGAATATTAGAGAGTTTAGGGAAGTAGCGTTAGCTTTTGGACTCTAAGCTTTTGTTATAAACGATACATAACTTATGTCTGCTTAATATTCTTCAGCTTAGTTTTATAAAAAATCGAGTCTAAATGATTCGATTCTGTGAGTTAAATTTTGAGCTTTTTAATAACGTCAAAATTTAGCTATTAAGATCCAAATTAGCTAATCCTACTTAATATAATTGAAACCCTGGGGGTCCTTTGAAATTCCCCTTTTTACCCTTAAAACGAAGATGAAATCTACTCATTAATTTCCTTCCTTTAATTTTATTGCTAAGAACTAGTACTTTGTTACCTTGAGCAATACCTGTACTGCCATTCATAAGCAAATAATTGCTAATAGTAAAGGAATGTCTACACTTTACTTATTATAATGAAATTAAAACAAAGTAATTTGAATGGTAAAATTTGACCTATATTGTATTATTGTTTCTGCAGCTATAACGGATCTTATTTGTCAAATTTCGACTTATCACGTTTTAATAGTTACAGTTTACTAGTTAGTATTGCAATCTGTTTTGTTATAAGCGTTATGGCTGTTATCTTATCAAATAAAGCAGTTAACTATTTTTACTATAGAAGCATAAACTAGAAATATAGTTATGCTCTTTAAAGCAAATTTTTGTTTTAAAGAGTAAAAGGCCGCCAAGTTATGGTGGTCTTTTTTGATGTTTTTATAAATTTAAAGTGATAGTCTAGATGACAGCTAAGTCATTCTTTCAACATAGTCAAGAAATTTGTTTCTGTTTTTATCACTCGTTTTTGTAATGTTACCCAAGTGAACCCATTTTACATTCTTCAAACCCATGTCTTTAAATACGCGTTTTCGTAAAGTTCTGATTGGATTACCGGCAAAGTATTTTATATACCATTTAGGTGATTCAGCAGTTGTTATTAAAATTGTTTCCTTAATATTATTTAGCGTCCCAACTAATCGACCACTTTCTTCACGATAAGAGAAACCTTTTAACATTACTTTATCAAGGAAGCCTTTATATATTGCTGGAAGTCCATACCACCATATTGGGGTTATTATAATTAACTTATCAGTTTGCGATAAAATATTCTGATATTTTCCTACAAGTGGATCAGCAAAGTTTCCTCTTGAAAATCCGGCTAAGTCGTTGGAAAGCATGGCAGGGTTGAAGTTATCTTCAATCAAATTAATTACGGTTGCATTTGTCTTTTCTTTTACCCTTTCTAGGATTGCATAGTTATAACTTTTTGGATATGGATGGCCAATTAAGACTGTTGTGTTCATTCTATTTTTCCTTACTTATCTTTTTAAAAATCAAATCAATTTGGTGTTCCAGTGCAAGCTTGTTTTGAGTTGTGGTTTTAGCAATTGCTAGCGGCTGCAACATGTCTAATAACGCTACGATTTTTTGATAATTATTAATTTTTTCCAGTATTTCATTCTTTTTCTTTGAAATTAAGCTGTTTGTTTCTCTGATACATTGATCCTCCATAGTAGGATTATTATTTAATGTCAGCAATGCTTTAATTTCTTTAATAGAAAAACCGGAATATTTCATTACTAAAATTAATTTCAGTTTTTGCTCGTCTTCCAGACTATATTCGCGATAGTTATTATTTTTTCGCTGAATATCTAACAGACCTTGTTTTTCATAATATCTAATAGTTGAAGCGGGTATGTTTAGTCTTTTTGCGATTTCCTTTATTGTGCTCATTAGCTTTATCTACCTCCCGGTTAAGAGATTAACATTGAACCTAAGTTTAAAGTCAATGTTGGTTTTAAAGATTAAGTAGGGCAAAAGTAATCTAAGCACGCTGTCAAGTTAAAAAGACAGCCTTTTGGTTGTCTTTTAGATTTATATATTTTTTTTAAAATAGATTAATCTTTGAGTTGATCATAAATAATATTTGCAACATGTTTGCTGGACATAGAAGACAAATCCTGCCTCAGTACCCGGCATGTTAGGGTCATAAATACTCAATGCAGTTAATTTATTTAAAGACCAATAAATCGAAGGCGCTCAAAAGCTTCGTTCAGTCAATCAAGAACTTTAATCTACAAAAATAAAAGGCTTTGTCATATAAGACAAAACCTTTTTAATTTGCTTTTTGGCGATGAACATAGAGATAAACAGGCCAGCCGCTCAAAGTGAGTAGAATACCAATTGCCGACAAGACGGGCTGCGTTAGCGTGGTAGTAATCACTATAAAGAGAGCGCCACAAGTTGCTAGCAGTGGTGGCAGTGGGTACCAGGGAATCTTATAAGGGCGCTCCAGTTCCGGTTGTCTTTTTCTTAAAATCAATACACCAACAAATAACAGAATTGAGAAAATCCAAGAAACGTAAACAAGCATATTGGTCAGTGAATCGAATGTTCCCGAGAAAATCATTACGGTCGCAATAGCACATTCAAAGAGCATACTATTTGTTGGCACCATTGTTTTACTATTTAGTGAACCAAAGAAGTTAGCAGCAGGTAGTTGATGTTCTTTACCCAAAACGTAAGGCATTCTAGATCCTAAAAGCGTGTGACCGTTGATGGCACCGAAAACAGAAACCAAAATACCGATTGCAATGATAATACTGCCGAAATGTCCGAAAAGCTTTTGTGCGGTCAATAGCGCAGTCGTTTGATTGCCAACAACTTTAGACCAGGGAATGATTTTTACATAGCTCCAATTGAGTAAGGTGTAAAAGATAGTTACGCCGAATAGTCCCCAGATAATTGCTTTGGCTAAAGTCTTAGCCGGATTCTTAATTTCACTGGCTAAGTTACCGATGCTGAGCCAACCGTCATAGGCAAATAAAACTGCCAATAGCGCCTGGCCAAAGGTTGCTGCACCAGCACCTGATGTTAAATGAGGAGCTGGTGCTCCAGCCAATTGATTTGGTCCCTGGTAAAAGAGAGCAAAAATGATAATTGCTGCAATTGGTAATAACTTGATGACCAACGTAATTTTTTGAACTTGACCACTTAGTTTTGAACCAAGCCAGTTAATTAACAAAACAACTAGCATAACAATCAATGCGATGATTGTAGTTGAGAAGTTTTTAAATTGAGGAATTTCTTTTAACTGGGTTGCAAAAACAATTGAAAGTGCGGCGATGTTGGCTGGGTAATAAATAATAATAAGTGACCAGCCAAACAGAAATGAAACTTTGGGACCGTAAATTTCGTCAAGGTATCTGACTGGTCCACCGTCTTCAGGGAAAACGGACGCCAGCTCAGCGATACTGAGTCCCGCCATTAGGGTAATGAAGCCCGCCAGGGGCCAAACTAAAATGCTTAACCACGCGTTGTGGGTTAATGATGAAATATTAGCTATTTTGAAAAAAGCTCCGCCACCAATCATGGTTCCCATGACAGTAGCAAGGGCAGCGAAGAAATTGAGTTGTCTTTTCATAATAATTACCCTATAACAAGAACGAAAAATAAATTTAGTAAATATTATATGCTAGGATTATGAAAATAAAAAGAAAGTCGTTGAACTAATAACAAAATTTAAGTAAAGTTCTTCTTTGCCTACTTGAATTTGAAGTATGGTTTTTGCTAAATTGAAAGCAATTACAGCTTACAAGCTTTTTGAATAACAAAAGATGATTTAACATTCTTTTGATTTGATAAGGAGAAAAAATGAACAAAGTTACAGTAATAGGAAGTATTAACTTAGATACCAATTTACGTGTTGCGCAGATGGCTAAACCAGGTGAGACAATTCATGCCAAAGAGCACTATTCTGCAGCTGGTGGGAAAGGTGCCAACCAAGCAGTAGCTGCTGCACGTTCTGGTTGTGCTGTTAGTTTTGTTGGTGCCGTTGGCGATGATGCACCAGGTAAAGAAATGCTTGCTTTATTGAAAAAGGAAAATATTAACCTTGATGGTGTTAAAGAAGTTGCTAATGAGTCAACAGGTCAAGCTTTTATCACGGTAGATGATTCTGGTCAAAACTCAATTACCATTTATTCTGGGGCTAACTACGCTTTTGACCAAGAGGATATCAAGCAAAATAGTAATCTGATTGCTGCAAGTGACTTTGTTGTTGCGCAATTTGAAACACCAATTGAGGCAACAATTCAAGGATTCAAAATCGCGCATCAGAATAATGCAAAAACAATCTTAAATCCAGCCCCAGCAATTACTGAAATTCCAGCTGAATTATTGCAAGTGACGGATATTATTATCCCTAACGAAACCGAAGCTGCCACTATTACAGGAGTCGAAGTTGTTGATGAAAAAAGTGCTAAAAAGGCAGCGGACAAACTTCATGAATTAGGTGTCTCCGCCGTCATAATTACTATTGGTGATAAGGGTGCATTTTACGATTTTCAAGATAAGCAGGGTTTGATTCCTGCATTCAAAGTAAAAGCAGTTGATACTACAGCAGCTGGTGATACCTTTATTGGTGCGATGACCAGTATCTTAAAACCAGATTTCTCTAATTTAAGTAATGCAATTACATTTGCTAACAAGGCTTCTTCTTTAACGGTTCAGCGTTATGGTGCACAGCCTTCAATTCCAACCAAGGCAGAGATTGAACAGGTTAATTAAACTTTCTCGATAAATTTAGGTGGTAAAAAGTTTAATTTGGGCTGAAGAAAAACTATAATTAGCTTTATAAAGATGTATCGCAAAAAACGATAATAATAAACTAAGAAAGGTTAAAAATTATGTCTACTAAAATTGGAATTATCGGTGATGGTCATGTTGGCTGTACGATTGCACATGAATTAATTATTTCGGGCTTAGTTGATGATTTGGTAATGATTGACGTCAACGAGGGCAAGGTTAATGCCGATGCAGTTGATTTTGAAGATGCAATGGCCAATTTGCCATATCACACAAATGTTGTAGTTAATGATTATGATGCTCTTAAAGATGCTGAAGTTCTTATTAGTACACTGGGAAAGATTTCACTTGAAACTAAGGGCGACCGTTTCCAAGAACTTGAATACAATAAGAAGCAATTGCAACCAATTACTGAATCAATTAAAAAGAGTGGTTTTAACGGTATCTTGCTAGTAATTTCCAATCCAGTTGATGCAATTACCAACCTTTATCAACAATTAACAGGTTTACCAAAAGAACATGTTTTGGGAACAGGCACCCTTTTGGATACAGCTAGAATGAAGAAAGTTGTAGCTAAAAAATTCAACGTTGATCCAAGATCAATCAGTGGTTTTGCATTGGGGGAACATGGTGACTCTCAATTCACTGCTTGGTCAACTGTCAAAGTTTTGGAGCAACCAATTACCGAGCTGGCAAAATCAGCTTCGTGGAGTCTTGATGACCTTGAAGATGAAATTAAGACAGGTGGGCAAACAGTATTTATGGGTAAGCACTATACTAATTATGGTGTTTCCGCAGCTGCAGTCAGAATTGTACGTGCAATTTTAACTGATTCACATACTGAACTTCCGGTTTCAAGTTACCAAGAAAAATATGGCACTTATATGTCTTATCCAACAATTGTTGGACGTAACGGAATTGAAGCTAAAATTGAGTTAGCGTTAACTCCTGAAGAAGAAGAGTTGCTGGAGCAATCAGCACAGGCAATTAAAGAAAAATCACAAGCTTAAAATTAAGCTAATCAAAAGGCATCCCGTTAGGGGTGCCTTTTTTGCTCTCTGAAGTAACTGATTGATAAAAAATAATTAAAAATGAATGATGCAAATCTGTTGACAAAAAGTAAGCATAAGCATAGCATGTGAAGAGTAACAGTTATTACAGAAAAGGAGTACAAACCATGTTTAAACTTGGTGTAAGTAAAACGCAATGTCAAAAAGTCTGTTTTGTTAAAAACAATGTGGACAATCTTTTGGCATGCGGATTCTTAAAGTTAATAACTGCTTAATTAAAGAATCGACGTGCCGGCGCGGCTCGTGGTTTTTTGTTATTGGAATTAGACAAGACCTATGAAGTCCATGTGGATAAATAGGTCTTTTTTATTTAGAAATGGGGATAGAAATGAACTGGCAAGTTATTAGTCACAGTTTACCAATTTTTGCCCAAGCCTTTAAGCTAACCTTATGGCTTTCGTTTGTTGGTATCTTAGGCTCGCTGATTGTTGGTGCGCTAAGCAGCCTGATACAGTATTTTAAAGTGCCAATTTTAAGTCAGCTATTTACAGCTTATGTTGAATTGGCAAGAAATACACCATTATTAATTCAATTATTTTTCCTGTATTATGCTTTTCCTGTTATTGGTTTGAAAATGTCTGCTACAACTTGTGGCATTATTGGACTGATTTTTCTGGGCGGTGCTTATATGGCAGAAGGCTTTACCGGTGGTTTTAGTGGTGTTAACCAGACCCAAATTGATAATGGTAAGGCGCTGGGGATGAATAATTTACAATTAGCACGTTATGTGGTTTTTCCACAAGGTTTTGCACTGAGTATGCCGGCACTAGCTGCTAACGTCATATTTTTGATTAAGGAAACTTCAATCTTTTCTGTAATTGCTATCCCAGAATTAACAAATACAGCACTTGATTTAATTGGTATGTATTACCGCTCTAACGAGTACTTGTTTGTTCTCGTTGTTGCTTATGCAATCATCCTCATTCCAATTATTTTGCTCTTGAATTTGCTTGAAAGGAGAGTGCGCTATGGAACATTCGGTGATTAATGTCCTTTTTGCAGGAAACAATTTTGCCAGAATCATGCAAGGATTGTGGACGTCTGTGTGGATTTCCGTTGATAGTCTAGCGGCGGGTTTAGTTCTGGGGACATTTTTGGGAATTCTAAGAACATTACCTAATAAGCCACTACGTTTTATTCTAAGGCTTTACCTTGAGTTCTTTAGAATTGTGCCAACAATTGTCCTGCTTTATTTGGTTTATTACATTTTGCCACGTAGTTTCAACATTAACTGGCCGGCTAGTTGGATGGCGATTCTCGCTTTTGCATTGTGGGTGGCCGCTGAATTTAGTGATATTGTCCGTGGGGCAATCGAATCAGTACCAGTAACGCAAAAAGAATCTGGTTTGGCATTAGGCTTAAGTAAAACGCAGCTTTTCCGCTATGTGTTATTACCACAGGCAGTCCAGTTGGAATTGCCTGCAACGATTAACCTCGCTACGCGGGTAATTAAAACAACTTCACTCTTAATGATGATTAGTATTATGGATGTAATTACAATTGGCCAGCAAATCATCGAAGCTAATAACCAAAAATATCCGACTGCAGTTTTTTGGATTTATGGTCTGATTTTCATTTTGTACTTTATCATCGATTATCCATTGTCACTTTGGTCTAAAAAGTTGGCAGCTAAAGAGAATAGGTAAGAAAAATGACAGAAGAAATTTTACGAGTAGAAAATTTAAACAAGTTTTATGGCAATCGTCATATTTTACATGATATTAATTTTACGTTGCATCAAGGTGAGGTTTTAACTCTACTTGGTCCATCGGGTTCAGGAAAAAGCACTTTAATCAGATGCCTTAATGGACTGGAGGATTTTAGTAGCGGTGCGATTTATTTTAAAGGTGAAAAAGTCAATCCAACCGATAAAAATTGGCAAGAGATACGACAAAAAATCGGCATGGTCTTTCAAAGTTATGATTTATTTCCTAACTTAACTGTCATGGAAAACATTTTATTGGCCCCCACTAAGGTACAGAAGCGCGCAAAAGACGAAGTGGCTCAAGAAGCAAAAGGATTATTAAAAGACGTTGGGCTTGAGAAGTATGCGGATTCGTATCCTCGAGAATTGTCTGGGGGACAAAAGCAAAGAATCGCTATTGTGCGCGCCTTAATCATGCACCCAGAAGTAATGCTATTTGATGAAGTGACAGCTTCGCTTGATCCGGAAATGGTGCGCGGTATTTTGCAGATAATGACGAAGCTATCAAAAGAGCACCATATGACCATGATTATTGTGACGCATGAAATGGGCTTTGCGGAACAAATAGCTGACCAAGTCCTATTCCTAGAAGATGGGCACATTTTAGAGAATACACCAGGAAAAGCTTTCTTTGCCCAACCCAAAACTGAACGTGCACGCGACTTTTTAGAGAGTATGGATTTTTAAGGAGTTATAATGAAGAAAAATAAACTTAAAAGGCGTATAGCAATTTGGTCAGTTGTAATTGTTGTCTTATTAGTTACCTTTTTTGGCTTCAGGTCCTCGTTAAATGATAGTACTGGCGGAAGCGACAGCAGTGTAGTCGCAATAAAAAAGCGTGGCGTTTTGCGTGTAGCGGTTTTTGGTGATTTGCCACCGTATGGTTGGGTAGATGAACATGGTAACCGGCGAGGCTATGACTTACGTTTAGCCCGCAGAATGGCCAAAGATCTTGGCGTAAAAGCAAAGTTTACGCAGGTCAACGCCAACAATCGGGTTGACACACTGAATTCTGACAAAGCTGATATTGTTTTGGCCAACTTTACAGTGACACCAGAACGTAAGCAAGTGGCTGATTTTGCTAGGCCCTATATGAAGGTATCGGTTGGAGTGATTTCACCCAAAAATGCACCGATTAATAATGAACATCAATTGAAAAACAAAGCGGTTATTGTGAATAAGGGGACTACTGCTGAGAATTATTTTACTGAAAAAGGCGGGGTCAACTTGTTAAAATTTGATTCAAAAACGCAACAGTTTAATGCAATTAAGAATAAACGAGCTGCTGCATTAGCGGATGACAATTCATACCTGTATGCGTGGGTTAAACGAAATCCAAGTTATACGGTTGGGATTAAAAATATTGGTCCTAATCAATACATTGCGCCAGCAGTTAAAAAAGGCAATAAATCCCTACTTGATTGGACTGACCAAGAAATCACTAAACTAACAAAGCAAGGCTTTTTTGTGACTGATTACAATAAAGAATTGAAGCCTTATTTTGGCAAGGAAGTAAAGCCGAGCGATATTGTTCTTAATTAATAAAAAGCTAGTTTAGTAATATATCTTGAAATTGACTCAAAAAAATGTTATTGTAATAAACGTTAATCGATTAATCTATGGCTTGAAAGAGAGTCATGGCAAAGGAGTAATAAACATGAAACAAGGCATTCACCCAGATTACCAAGAAGTTGTCTTTATGGATTCCGCAACAGGTGCAAAATTTGTTGCTGGTTCAACCTTAAAGTCAAAAGAAACAGTAGATTACGAAGGTAAAACTTACCCATTGATTCGAGTTGAAATTACTTCAGATTCTCACCCATTCTACACAGGCAAGCAAAAGTTTGCTCAAGCAGATGGACGAATCGAAAAGTTCAACAAGAAATATGGTGTCAACAAGTAATATCTTTAATCTGGTGGAAGCAGTCCCATTGGGGCTGCTTTTTTATGTAAGACGTAATTATTATGCTGTAACAATTATGCAGACATAATGTTGGGTTGAGCAAAATTTCTTTTAGGTAGGAGAGTATTAGATGAAAATGCAACTGGCAGAAATTGCCAAAGCAATTAATTCGACTTGTGAAGGTAACGACCAAACTGTTATTACTTCTGTTGCCTTCGACTCAAGAAAAATCTCTGAAGGCGGACTATTTGTGCCGCTAAAAGGCGAACGTGATGGCCATGATTTTATCAATAGTGCAATTAGTAATGGCGCTAGTGCAACTTTATGGCAAAAAGACCGTCCTAATAAACCTGAAAACATTGCTGTTTTAGAGGTTGACGATCCACTTTTGAGTATGCAACAACTAGCGCAATATTACCTTAACAAGGTAAATCCTACAGTAGTAGCAATTACTGGTTCTAATGGTAAAACTACTACTAAAGATATGACTGCAGCGGTTTTAGCTAAGCGTTTTAATGTCCACAAGACCGACGCCAACTTCAACAATGAAATTGGTGTTCCAATGACTATTTTGGACATGAAACCTAATACTGAGATTTTAGTTTTGGAAATGGGAATGGATCACGCTGGCCAATTACACCAGTTAAGTGAACTAACCCATCCTGACGTAACTGTTATTACCATGATTGGTGAAGCACATATTGAGTATTTAGGTTCGCGTGAAGGCATCGCTGATGCCAAAATGGAGATTACCGATTTCTTGCGTGAAGATGGCGAGCTCATCTATAATGGGGATGAACCACTTTTACGTGAGCGTGCTGAAAAGCTTGAGCAAGCTAAAATTACGTTTGGCTTTGACCAAACTGATAGCGTTTATGTAACTGGCTATCGTAGCTATAAGCATCATGCAACATTTACGGTCAATGACTCTGACAGCCAATTTACTATCCCAATGATTGGTAAACATAATGTTTCAAATGCTCTTTCTGCGCTATGCGTTGGTCGTCATTTTGGTGAAAGTGATGAAGAAATTGCTACCGCATTAGCAAGCTTTACCCCAACAGCTGATCGCATGGAATGGGAAAAAGGCGATGTGGGCGAAGACATCATGAGCGATGTCTATAACTCAAACCCAACAGCAGTTCGCGCAGTTATTTCCAGCTTTGGTCAAATTCAGGTCCCTGAGGGCAGTCGCAGAATTGCCGTTTTAGGTGATATGCTTGAATTAGGCGAAAGATCGGCTGCTTTACATGCTGGACTTGCTGATTGCCTTGATCCGCAAGTGATTAACGAAGTATATTTATTTGGCTCAGAAATGGAAAATTTAGCTGATGTTCTAAAGAACACATATGAGCCAGAGAATTTACATTATTATAAAGAAGATCAGATGCAGCGATTGATAGCTGATCTGAGAAATGATATTAAGCCGCACGACATTGTTGTTCTGAAGGGATCACATGGGATGCACCTTGAAAAAGTAGTAAAGCGGCTTAGATAAGGAGAACTTAGTGAAATTTTCAGAATTAGGATTAAATGACGAGCTTTTAAAAGCAATTAAACGTTCAGGCTTTGAAGAAGCAACGCCAATCCAGGAACAGACAATTCCTCTTGCCTTAGCGGGTAAAGACGTAATTGGTCAAGCGCAAACAGGTACAGGTAAAACTGCAGCATTTGCTTTGCCAATTTTACAAAATTTAGATAAACACAATAAAACTATTCAAGCGTTGATTATCGAACCAACACGTGAATTAGCTATTCAAACTCAGGAGGAGCTTTTCCGCTTGGGTCGTGATGAAAAAGCACGTGTTCAAGTAGTTTATGGTGGTGCAGACATTGGCCGCCAAATTCGCTCACTTAAGAACCATGTACCAGCAATTTTGGTTGGTACACCAGGTCGTTTGCTTGACCACTTAAAGCGTAAGACAATCAACTTGGAAGGTGTCAACACAATTGTACTTGATGAAGCTGACGAAATGCTAGACATGGGCTTCATTCAAGATATTGAAAGCATTTTGAGTTATGTGAAGAATCGCAGCCAAACTTTGCTTTTCAGTGCCACAATGCCAAAACCAATTTTGCGCATTAGTGAAAAATTCATGCATGATCCAGAGATTGTACGCATTAAGACTAAAGAATTAACTGCTGATTTAATTGATCAATACTACGTTCGCTGTAAGGACGCAGAAAAATTCAATATCATGTGTCGGTTAATTGACGTTGAAAGTCCAGACTTAGCGGTTATCTTTGTTCGAACTAAGAGAAGGGTTGATGAAGTTACTCGTGGTTTGCAAGCACGTGGCTATAATGCTGCTGGCATTCACGGTGACTTGTCACAAGCACGTCGAATTAGTGTCTTGAAGCGATTCCGTGCAGGAAAATTAGATATTTTAGTTGCTACCGATGTTGCAGCACGAGGGCTTGATATCTCAGGTGTTACTCACGTTTACAACTATGATATCCCTCAAGATCCAGATTCATATGTTCACCGTATTGGTCGTACAGGTCGTGCTGGTCAAAATGGTAGTTCAATTACTTTTGTTACTCCAAACGAACTTGGCTACATGCGCACAATTGAGCAATTAACTAAGAAAAAGATGACTCCACTTCGTCCACCTTCAGATGATCAAGCGCTTCGTGGTCAATTAAAGATTGCTAAGACTAAGATTGAAGACTTGATGAAGGAAGATTTGAGTAAGTACACTGATGACGCTAGTGAGTTACTTGAAAACTACTCAGCCATCGACCTAGTTTCCGCATTTTTAAAGAACCTTTCAAAAGATTCTTCTGATGTTGAAGTAACTATTAGTTCCGAAAAGCCATTGCCATATAAAGGTGGTAACGGTGGTGGTCGCCGCAATGGTGGCGGCAGAGGCCGTGGACATTATGGTCGTGGCGGCGGTCGCGGTGGTAATAGCCGTGGCGGTCACGGTAATTATCGCGGTGGCGATCGTAATCACGGTGGTCATGGCAGTTACCGCGGTGGCCGTTCAAACCGCTCAGGTAGTGGTCATGATTTCGTAATTAAAAACAAAAAAGATTAACGTTTTTGCTAAAAAGAGGGTTGTGGTTAAGTGCAACTCTTTTTTTGTATTATAATTTTGGCTTAAGAGGTGAGCAAATTGATTTATGGTGTTGGTATTGATGCAGTAGAAGTAGAACGTGTAGCAAAAATAGTTGCCAAAGGTGATGGCTTTGCCAAAAAGGCATTAACACCAAATGAATTTGCCCAGTATCAAAAAATGTCTGGTAAGCGTAAGGTTGAATACTTAGGTGGTCGCTTTTCAATTAAGGAATCATTTTCCAAGGCAATGGGAACTGGTTTAGGAAAAGACCTTGGCTTACAAGATGTCGAAACACTTTGGGATGAAATTGGTCACCCGATAACAACTTCAACTAAGTTTGAAGGCAAAATTTGGTCAAGTATTACTCATGATAATCATGAAATAGTTACTTTAGTTGTATTGGAGAAATAAAAATGGTACCTGGAATACATCGCCCAGCCGCTGTTTATGTCAATTTAGCAGCGATTAAGCACAATTTAAAAGAAGAACAGCAGCAACTCAAACCTGGACAAAAACTATTTGCAGTAATCAAAGCTAATGCATACGGCCATGGAGCAGTTAAAGTGGCTCAAGCTGCAATTGAGGTTGGCGTTGACGGCTTTTGTGTGGCAATCTTAGATGAAGCGCTGGAATTGCGTCAGGCGGGCATTAAGGCTCCAATTTTAGTTCTGGGTGTCACACCTACGCAATACGTTTCACTGGCCGTTTCCCATGATATATCTTTGACTGTTCCGGATTTAGCTTGGCTAAAAGAGGCCAATAAAGAACTTACAGGAGAAGACAATGAGCTGAAAATTCATCTTGCAGTTGATACAGGTATGGGACGCATTGGCTTTAGCGAAGATCAGGATTTTCTTGCAGCCAACGATTTTCTCGTAAACAACCATCACTTTAATGTTGAAGGAATGTATACCCATTTTGCCTCAGCAGATAGTAGCGATGATTCGTATTTTACAAAGCAGGTTGAGTGCTTTAATCATTTTAAAGGCCTACTTAAGCTTAAACCTAAGTGGATTCACGCAGATAATACAGCTGCAAGTCAGTTCCACCAACAAGTTGAAAGTGATATTGTTCGTTTTGGAATAGGAACCTATGGCCTGAATCCATCGTCTAATCCCGCAAGTCAAGATTTGCCTGTGCGTTTTAAGCTAGAGCCAGCCCTATCTTTTGAAAGTGAATTAGTTCAGGTACATACGGTTCATAAAAATCAGGGCATCAGCTATGGCTCAACTTATGTTACCGATAGTGACCAAATTATTGGTACTGTTCCTGTCGGTTATGCCGACGGTTTTATTAGAAAGTTTCAGGGCTTTACGGTAAAAGTGGGAGATGAGTACTGTCCAATTGTTGGCCGGATTTGTATGGATCAGCTGATGGTACGTTTGCCGCATGAAATGCCGGTAGGAACAAAAGTGATTTTAATTTCAAATGATCCGCAAGCGCCTAATGACATTAAGGCTGCGGCTGATTACGTGGACACCATCCATTATGAGGTTGCTTGTTTACTTGATGACCGTTTACCTCGGACTTATTATGAAAAATAAAGGTACTAAAAAAGCACTGCAATTAAGTAGCAGTGCTTTTTATCTTGGTTAAAAATTAATCTTCAGTTGGTTCACTTAAGAAGACGCCAGGATTTTCATCACTCATGATGGTCATTCCAGCTTGTAAGTCTTCAATTTCTGCAACCACATATCCTTTTACTTCAAGTTTGGTAACAATGGTTTTCATTGTGTCATCTGTTACACCAGCAGGTAGGGTGAAGAGAATACGTCTAACAAAGTTATCATTAATTGTGTTTGGCGATGAATCCAAGCTCATAACACCAGCAATTTCTGAATATTTACTAATCACTTTTGACATTTTAACTAAATTACCACGAGAATTATCGGTTAAAACAGTTAATACATAAGAACCAGTTTTAACATTCCAGGCAGCTGACAACATGTCGAGCAGACGAGAGTGTGTCAAGATACCATAGAACTTGTTGTCCTCGTCTAATACACTGATGTAAGGCAAATCCTTAATCGTGAAGAAAACTTTGAAAAATGGTGAGTTAACTTTGATAGTTTTTGTGGCATTTTTCAGTAAGTAGGTAACTGGCAGGCTCATGTCCTTACCTTCAGACTTGTGACGATAAATATGCATGCGGTAAATATTACCGCGGAAGATTGTACCGGTATCATCTAAAATCGGTACACACCGAAAACCAGACTCCTCTAAAGTCTTTAGTGCTTCTTCAAGCGTTGCGTGTTCGTTAACTGTTGTAAGATAATCTTTTTTTCTAACTAAAGATTTGATGAGCATGAAACTGCCTCCGTTTTTAAAAATAATCTAATCAATTATACCATACGATTTTTGATTAAATAAAAATTAAAATAGTTTTTTCGAATAAATAGAGTTTAGCACGTGTGAGCTAAATAAAAAAGTAATTTTGTTCACTGAAACTAAAGTGTAATAGTCTGGGAGAAACTGAGTTGGGTTGAATGTGCTATCATTAAATACGATTATTTAATTAAGGGGAAATACGATGAAACTAATTGCGGGTCTGGGAAATCCAGGCAAAAAGTATGATGGGACCAAGCACAATACAGGTTTTATGGCACTTGATCAGTATTTGGCTAAAAACTCTTTGGTTCTTGAACGGGAAAAGTTTGAGGGCAAATATACTAAACAAAAAATTAAAGGTGAAGACGTAATTTTGCTTGAGCCACAAACATATATGAATGATTCTGGGCGCTCTATTGCACAATTTGCGCACTTCTTTAAAATTGACCCACAAGACATTTTAGTCATTCATGATGATATGGATATGCCGTTAAGTAAAATCCGCATTCGTGCAAATGGTAAGTCAGGCGGTCATAATGGTATTAAGAGTATTATCCGTGACTTGGGCTCAAGTAATTTTAACCGGTTAAAAATAGGTATTAGACATCCCGACAACGTGACAGAATCTAGCGTTATTTCATGGGTTTTATCGCAATTTGACAGCCAGCAACAGAAATTAATGGATGCTGCATTCGATACTAGCTGCGAAATAATCGACGATTTTATTGCTGGCAAGGGCAGTCAATTTTTGATGAATAAATATAATTAAAATGCGCTTAACAGAGTTAATTAAAGAAGATAAAGAACTAACAGATTTCATTAATAAGACAGCTAAAGTCAAAAATTCACTAATCACTGGCGCTAATGCTGGTGCTTTTGGTCTGCTCTTATGTCAAATTGTGACTTCACTTAACCGTCCGCTATTATTAATAGAAGAAAACGAAAATAAGGCACAGAAGCGGTATAGTGAATTAAATGCAGTTATGCCTGATGGAAGTGTTCAAATCTTTCCAGTTGATGCTACAATTGCAACCCAAACTGCTGTTAGTTCGCCAGATGAATTAAGTAGCCGAATTCAGGCGCTTAATTTTTTATTGACCGGCCAAATGGGAATTGTTGTAACCACGCCGCAAGGCTTGCAGTATAAACTATCTGCCCCCGAGCAATATAGCGCTACAAAGCATGACTTTGAAACAGGAAAAGAATTTGACCTTGCCCAATTGACAAGCTGGTTGGTGGCAGCAGGCTATCGTCGTGAAAATTTGGTTGCACGAGTTGGAGAGTTTGCTTTGCGTGGGGATATTTTAGATATCTACCCACTTGATCGCGAAAATCCGGTAAGAATCGAATTTTTTGGTGATGAAATTGATACAATAAAAGAATTCGATTTGTCCAGTCAGCGTAGCAAAGATGTAATCGACAAGGTTACGATTGGGCCCGCACAAGACCGTGTTTTTACGGAGGCAGACTTTAAACGGGCCGTGTCCAAAATAACTAAGGCAATGGGGGATGCGCCTGCTCCAGAAGAAGCAGTCAAGGATCACTTTACCCAAACTCTGGATGAACTAAATAGTGCTACTTTACCCTCAAATTATGCTTTTTTGGTTGATTTTTTACTCGAAAAACCAAGTAACTTACTCAAATATTTAAGTGCAGACGGCTTAATCATGCTCGATGACTGGCCGCTAATTGATCAAGCTGTTAAAACAGTTGATCAGCAAAACGCTGGTTTTATTGATGACGAACTGAAAACAGGTGCAATTTTACCTGGTCAAGAACTGAGAGCTGATTTTAATCGCGTTTGGACTAAAGATGATCATCATCACCTTTATTTTTCATTATTTCAACGTTCAATTGGGCGGATTCGGCTTGATCAGCTATTTGACTGGCAAACACGGGAGCCGCAACAATTTTTCAGTCAGATGCCTTTGATAAAAACAGAAATTGAATCGTATCAAAAAAATAAGCAAACAGTCATTTTGCAGGCTGACAATCAAAAGCGGGCGCGCCAAATCAGCCAAACAATGATTGAATTTGGCATGTCGATTCCAGTTGTTGCTAAAGACGATCTTGTTGAAGGACAAACACAAATCATTGTTGATTCTTTTGCCAGCGGCTTTACATTGCCGAAAAATAACCTGGTTTATCTGACAGAGCATGAGCTCTTTAATAAAACGAGTCATCACCGTCGACGTGTCAAGACTTTGGAAAATGCACAACGTTTGCGTAATTATAATGAACTCAAACCAGGTGATTATGTAGTTCACGTTAACCACGGTATTGGCCGGTTCGAAGGAATCAAAACACTAGAAAACAACGGCGTTAAACGCGACTACATTACGATTACCTATCAGCACGGTGATCAATTATTTGTGCCAGCTGATCAATTGAAATTGGTGCAAAAATATGTGGCTTCGGAAGGTAAAACGCCTCATGTTAATAAGCTAGGTGGCAGTGAATGGGCTAAAACTAAGCGCAAGGTTGCAGCTAAAGTTGAGGACATTGCTGATGACTTGATTGACCTTTACGCTAAGCGTGAATCAGAAAAAGGATTTGCCTTTTCAAAGGATGATGAATTGCAACGAGAGTTTGAAGACTCGTTTCCTTACGTTGAAACGGCAGACCAGTTGCGTTCAATTAAAGAAATTAAGCATGATATGGAACAACCTAAACCAATGGATCGGCTACTTGTGGGTGACGTTGGTTTCGGTAAAACTGAGGTAGCTTTGCGTGCGGCATTTAAAGCAGTACAGGACAATAAGCAGGTAGCGTTTTTAGTACCAACTACCATTTTGGCGCAACAGCACTTTGAAACGATCCAAGACCGGTTCAAAAATTTTCCGGTTAACTACGCGGTTTTGTCACGCTTCCAGACTGCAGCAGAATCAAAGAAAATCACAGAAGGATTGAAGAGCGGTAAAATTGATTTAGTAGTTGGTACGCACCGATTGCTATCCAAAGACGTCCAGTTTAAAGACTTGGGCTTGTTAATTGTTGACGAAGAGCAGCGCTTTGGTGTTAAGCATAAAGAGCGTCTTAAGGAATTGAAGGCTAACATTGATGTCTTAACCTTAACGGCCACACCAATTCCCCGAACCTTGCATATGTCAATGGTTGGTGTGCGTGACTTATCTGTTATGGAAACTCCGCCATCCAATCGTTATCCAATTCAAACATATGTAATGGAACAAATTCCAAGTGTAGTTAAAGATGCCTGTTTGCGTGAAATGCAACGTGGTGGGCAAGTCTTTTATTTGCATAATCGAATTGACGACATTGATGATGTTGTAAGTGAGCTGGAGGACTTGATACCAACGGCACGAATTATTAGTGTCCACGGACGAATGAGCAAGAACATGATGGAGGATATTCTCTATCGCTTTCTAAACCGTGAGTTTGATATTCTTGTTACAACAACAATTATTGAAACGGGAATTGACATGCCAAATGTCAATACAATGATTATCGAAAATGCAGATCACTATGGCCTGAGCCAACTTTACCAACTCCGCGGTAGAATTGGTCGAAGTGCACGGCTTGCCTATGCTTATTTCCTTTACCAGCCAAACAAGGTCTTAACAGAAATTGGTGAAAAACGGTTAGAGGCAATCCGCGATTTCACCGAACTTGGATCAGGCTTTAAGATTGCCATGCGCGATCTGTCGATTCGCGGGGCTGGCAATATGCTTGGCGCCCAGCAGCACGGCTTCATCGATAGTGTTGGGTACGACCTTTATTCACAAATGCTTTCTGATGCAATTAAAAGCCGTAAAGGCAAGAAAAAGGTTGATAAGAGTAACGCTGAGATTGATCTTGGATTAGAAGCCTATATTCCTGAAAGCTATATTGCGGATCAAGAAGAAAAGATTGAGTTTTATAAGAAAATCAAAGCGGCTAATGCTGATGACATTGAGCAAATTCAAGATGAATTAATTGACCGCTTTGGTGATTATCCTGAACCTGTTGAAAATCTATTGGCAATTTCAAAACTAAAAGCTGAAGCTGATTTGGCGCAAGTGCTTAACATTACCCAAATTAAGCAGCAGGTGAAAGTTGAATTTAACAATAGTGCAAGTAAGGAACTGAAGGGACCTAACATTTTTAAGGCACTCGAGCACGTTTCGTTCAAGGCTAAAATTAATCTGTCACCGCAACAACGCCTTGTCGTTTTATTAGACATACCAACTGATATTCATCATCGGCAACTTTTTAATGAATTGACAACATTTATGACAGCAGCAAGTGACATTATTCAAAGATAACGAGGTAAAAAATGCGTATTGATAAATTTTTGAAAATTTCAAGATTGGTTAAAAGAAGACCCGTGGCCAAGGAGATGGCAGACCAAGGTCGAATTAAAGTAAATGACAAGGTTGTTAAGTCAAGTTATGACGTAAAAATCGGTGACGTTATTGAAGTGGGTTATGGCTCAAGACAGGTTAAGGCCAAAGTTTGTGACATCCGTGAGACAACCAAAAAAGCAGAGGCCAGTGAACTTTATGAATTAATTGAATGATAACTCTGTTATTTAATGACTTTTATGAATGGTCTTGTTATAATTAAATAGTATTTTAGAATTACAGAGGACAAAAATTATGAAAGGACCACGTATCTATAATTCGCTTAGTCCAGAAGAGCGAATTGCGCGCCTAAAGCGTAAGCAAGAAAAACGGGAAAAAGAAGTACACCGAATTCGACGCAATCGTATTATTGCCGTCTTTTTAGTCTTGTTTGCACTTTTAGGTATTCAACTTACGGTTACGCGTGTACAAACACAGCGCATCAATGAGCAAGTACAAACGCAGAAAAAATCGCTCAGTCAAATCGATAAGCAAAAACGTGCTTTGACAGCTAAGCGCGACGACTTAAAAGATCCTGATTACGTGGCCAAACTTGTCCGCTTTAAGTTTTTATATTCTAAACCAAATGAGACAATTTATAATTTACCTGAGGGCAAAGACGATAATTGATGAAACTTCAAGTAGGACAACGTGTTACAGGTACAATTAACAACATCACCGATTTGGGTGTTTTTGTTACCCTTCCTAAACATACGTCGGGACTCATTCACCACAGTGATTTTGGCGAAAACTGGGTGCGCGAACGTGCTAACTATCAAATCGGTGATTCTATTCGTGTAGTTGTAATTAATAATTTTAAAGGTAAAATTGGTCTTTCAAGAATGCGGTTAAATGATCCGAATTTAATTGACCATACTAATGAATTTTCTGATGTAAAAAAAGAGCAGTTTTTAACCGTTTTAACCAAAACAATTACTGATTCTGAGCAAGAAATCAAAAAACTGCAGCAAGAATTGAACAATTATGCTGATTGATGACTTCTTTAAAGCAAATAGTTTGCCGTTAGAGGGTAAAACACTTGTTGTAGCGACAAGTGGTGGACCAGATTCAATGGCACTCATTGACATGGTTAATGAAGCTAAGACGCAATATCATTTTAAGTTAATTGCGGCTCATTTTAATCACCAATTGCGTGTTGATTCCAATTGCGAGGATACAGCAATCGGTAATTATTGTCAGACAAAGCAAATTGAAGTTGTTACTGGAAAATGGTCGAAACAGTTGCAACCGCAAAAAGGAATTGAAGCAGCTGCGCGCCAAGTTCGCTATCAGTTTTTGACTGAAGTAATGAAGAATAAGGTTGGTGACTATTTGTTAACGGCACATCACAGTGATGATTTGCTGGAAAATATTTTGCTCAAATTTATCCGTTCTGGTAATCCAAGTGAAATGAATAGTTTGCAACCAGTTAGCAAAATGAATGGCCAGATTTTATTACGACCACTGCTAACAGTTGAAAAGGCAGAGCTATTAACTTATGTAAAGAAACGTCAAATTCCTTTTGTGATTGATCAAACCAATAATGAGGATGACGCTTTACGTAATCGGATAAGACATAAAATTGTGCCTCTCTTGAAGGCTGAAAACCCAGAAATAAAGCGCAGCGCTTGGCGTTTTAGCGAGCAAATGAACTTAATGACATCGCTAATTACTGGTGACTTTGAGCAAATAGAGCAGCCCAGTGAATATCTCGGCTTTTTCTATCGGCTAAAAAAAGAAAACCTGGTTTCTCTGACCGAAAAGCAGAAAATACTGTATTGGCAAAACTTTATTTGGAAAACATGGCATGTACGTGTTAATGATAATCTTGGCAATTTTGAATTACAGTCTTATCAAGATTATTTTTATCTGATTGAAAAACCATTGCCGGACATTGAGCAAAAACAGCAAGTCGAACTAGGACAAAAGTTTAATTTTGGCAGTAGGGAATTTGTCATTACTGATAAATTGAATGCTAATGATAACTTAATTGCTAAACTTAACATTTCAGAGGGCGCTAAAATATATGCTGGACCACTTGAGTCTGGTGCTAAGCTCAATCTAAAAAATGGCCAGCACGTCAAAAGTAAGAAAAAGTTCGCTCAAAGCGGCATTCCTAATGTGCTACGGCCATATTGCTTGGCTATTCTTGCGGATAGCGAAGTGGTCTTCATTGAGGATACTTATTCAAGTCAAAAAAAGGTAGAAAATAAACGTCATTTTTATCTATATGGCAATATTTGATAAGAAATTTTAAAATAATAGAGTGATACTGAAATATGTGTTAAACTTTTATTCGTATATCTCTAGGAACTTTTGTGGAGGATTTTTATGAAAAATAACCGGAATCGGCTGTTTTCAAATGGCTTGTTCTATATAGTTGTTTTCCTTTTATTATTAGGAGGAATCAACTGGGCACTTGGCGGCACCGATAATTCCGGTGGTAGTGAGAACATTAGCTACTCGGAATTTGTCAAAGATTTGAATGACGGCAAGGTGAAGAACTTTAACGTTCAGCCTGCCAACGGTGTTTACACTGTATCAGGCAGTTACAAAGAGGCCCAAGATACTAAAAGCCAATCAAGTAACAGTCTTGACTTCTTTAATGGTAGCTCTGGATCAAAAGTGAAGCGTTTCTCAACAACTATGCTTCAAAATGATTCGAGTGTGTCGAATGTTCAGAACTTAGCTGAAAAGAGTGGCACAAAAATGACCACTCAAGGCGAATCGCAGTCTGGCAACTGGATCTCAACCATTGTAATGCTGGTGCCAACTATTCTATTCATTGTCATGCTTTGGATGATGATTAGTCAAAGTAGTGGCGGTGGCGGCCGTGGTGGTAATGGCGGCATTATGAACTTTGGTCGTTCTCACGTTAAGCCAGAAGATCCAAAGAAGAATAAGGTTCGTTTTTCAGACGTTGCCGGTGAAGAAGAAGAAAAGCAGGAACTTGTTGAAGTTGTTGAATTTTTAAAGAATCCAGCCAAATTCACCAAGTTAGGTGCGAAAATCCCGTCTGGGGTTTTACTTGAGGGTCCTCCGGGAACTGGTAAGACTTTGCTTGCTCGTGCTGTTGCTGGTGAAGCCAACGTACCATTCTTCTCAATTTCAGGTTCTGACTTTGTTGAAATGTTCGTCGGTGTTGGTGCCAGTCGTGTACGTGACTTGTTCACTAACGCTAAGAAGAATGCGCCAAGTATCATCTTCATTGATGAAATTGATGCCATTGGTCGTCGTCGTGGCGGTAATGCTAGCGGTGGCGGTAACGATGAACGTGAACAAACCTTGAACCAATTGTTAGTTGAAATGGATGGGTTTGAAGGTAACGAAGGTGTTATCGTCATTGCCGCAACTAACCGTTCTGATGTTTTGGATCCAGCTTTGCTTCGTCCTGGTCGTTTTGACCGTAAAGTTCTAGTTGGTTCGCCAGACGTTCGTGGTCGTGAAGCCATCCTGCGTGTTCATGCCAAGAACATGCCATTGGCAGATGACGTTGACTTAAAGGAAATTGCTCGTCAAACTCCAGGTTTCGTTGGTGCTGATTTAGCTAACTTACTAAACGAAGCTGCATTATTGGCTGCTCGTCGTAATGGCAATGAAATTACTGCTAATGACTTAGATGAAGCAGAAGATCGAGTAATTGCTGGACCAGCTAAGCGTGACAGCATGATCTCAAAGAAAGAACGTCAAAGAGTTGCCTTCCATGAGGCAGGACACTCAATCTGTGGTTTGGTTCTAAGTGATTCACGGACAGTTCGTAAGGTTACAATTGTTCCTCACGGTCGTACAGGTGGATATAACTTAATGCTACCTAAGGATGATCAGTTCTTACTAACTAAGAAGCAATTAATGGAGCAAATCGTCGGCTTAATGGGTGGACGTGCTGGTGAAGAAGTTGTGGTTGGTGACCAATCAACTGGTGCCTCCAACGACTTTGAACAAGCAACACAAATTGCTCATAGTATGGTTGTCAACTACGGTATGACTGATTCGCTAGGAATGGTTGAACTCGAAAAAGAGGGCGAAACTAATCCTTACGGCTTTAAACCATATAGTGAAGCAACTTCTGCTAAAATTGATGAAGCTGTCAAGCAAATTCTTGACGAGGCCCATGAACAAGCAGTTGAAATCGTTAAGAATAACCGTGAAAAGCACCGTATTATTGCGGAAGCATTGCTTAAGTATGAAACTCTAGATGAAAAGCAGATTATGTCGCTTTACACTACTGGAAAAATGCCTGAAAAGACAGTTGAAGAATACCCAAGTGAATCTAAGGCTTCTACTTATGAAGAAGCTAAGGCTGCTGCTGAAAAGAGAGAAAATCAAAAGGCAGCTGCTAATTCTGATGAAACTGGTGTAGAAGGACAAGAAAAAGCTTCTGAAGAAGAAAAATCTGAATCTCCATTACAAAAGAATCAGGAAACTGAAAAGCGTAATCCAGAAAATCCAGAAAATCCAGAGAAACTTGAATTTCCAGAAGAACAAAATTCTTCACAGACTACAGAAGATAAAGCTGATCATTCATCTGATGATCATCCTCAAGATTAATAATTAATAGGGCCTGTTTAAAGGCTCTATTTTTTTAGGAGAATTAAAATGAACGATTATTTGATTAAAGCAATTGATAAAACTAAAAACTTACGTTTATTGACAATTAATGCCCATGATTTAGTTCAAGAAGCGCAAACTAGGCATGATACTTGGTCGGCTTCTTCTGCTGTTTTGGGAAGAACATTAATTGCTGGTGTCCTATTAGCAGGCGCTGAACTAACTGACAAAGAAGAGTTAACGATCCGCCTATTAGGTGATGGTCCAGTGGGACCAACAATTGTAACTGCCAAATCTGATTTGACGGTTAAGGGCTATGTTAAAAACCCTCATATTGCTTTGCCACCTAAGGAAAATGGTCATATTGATGTTAAAAAGGCCGTTGGTAAAGGTTGGCTTGAAGTGACTAAGGATTTAGGATTAAAGGAACCTTATACTGGTCAAGTTCCGATTGTTTCTGGTGAAATCGCTGAAGATATTGCTTACTATCTAACTAAGTCTGAGCAAATTCCTTCTGCTGTTGGTCTTTCCGTTTTTGTTAATCCAAACAACACAATTGGCGCAGCAGGCGGCTTTATGCTTCAGGCATTGCCTGGTGCAAGTGATAGTCTAATTGATCAAACGATTGAACGGATTAACAATTTACCTGCACTCTCCAGTTCATTTTTAGACGGCATGACTCCTGAAGAATTGGCTAAGAAGATTTTGGGCGATGACTGCAAGATTTTGGAAAAAGATGATGTTGCATTCAAATGTGACTGTTCAAAAGAAAAATACGGTGACATTTTAACAACTCTGAAAAATAGTCAGTTAAAGGAAATGATTGAAAAAGATCATGGTGCTGAATTGACTTGTAACTTTTGTGGTGAAAAATACGATTTTTCTGAAGATGAGTTAAAGGCGATTTTAGCAAAAAAATAAGTTGAAATAGATTTGTAGATTAATCACACGTATTATTAAATTTTGGTGCGGTAATTAGCATTTTTGATTATAATGAAGAAGTTGAATTAAATGAAATTAAAGGAGTGTAACTAATGCTAAACGTGTATATCGTTCGTCACGGTCAAACTGATACTAACAAAACCCTTGCAATTAACGGCTCGGGGACCAACTTGCCATTAAACGAAACAGGAATTAAGCAGGCTGAAGCTTTACGTGACAGTTTTGACATTGAGCGAATCGATTATGTTTATGCTAGTCCTTTGATCCGTGCAAAACAGACTGCGGAAATATTGGACCAAGGAAAGCATGAAATTATTTACGATGATCGCTTAAAAGAAATGAACTACGGTAATTGGGATGGTGAACCTGCAGCTGAAATTCATGCAAAGTATCCGCAAGCTTTTGATGATTTAGGCTATTTTACTGAAAACTATAGTGATTATTGTACTGGTGAAACATATCGTCAATTAGCTGATCGATTAATGGACTTTTGGCACGATCTCGTAAATAACCACGTAAACGAATCTGTAGTATTAGTTTTCCATGGGACTGCTTCACGTTCATTAGTCCAAAATATTTTGGAGAGCACTGGAATTTCCAAAATTGGTGAAATGCAAAATGCAGCTGTAACCAATATTTCTGTTGATGATACAAGTAAAAAAGCATTTTTGCGTTACTATAACCGTTCAGCTCCGTGTGACTTCTTTCTTGAACCAAAGAGCTGATGAATAAGTTTCTACAATTTTTTTCTTAATAAAAAGGTTGAAGTTTTGCTTATGAGGCCCTTTTTGTTATGATGTTAAGGTATTTGAAAGGATGATTAGGTGGATAATAGCTGGAAAATTCGCGAAATAACCATCCCTAATCGGGTTGTTGTTGCTCCAATGGCTGGAGTATCAAACTCTGCATTTCGAATGATCTGTAAAGAATTTGGTGCAGGCTTAGTGGTGTGCGAGATGATTTCCGATCACGGAATTATTTATCGTAATAAAAAGACAATGTCAATGATGAAAGTAGATCCGCGTGAGCACCCCATGAGTATTCAAATCTTTGGTGGCACAGAGGAGACTCTTCTTGAAGGAGCGCAGTACATCGATCAACATACTGATGCTGATATTATTGATATTAATATGGGTTGCCCCGTTCCTAAAATCACTAAGACTGATGCAGGTTCAAAATGGCTTTTGGACTCAAATAAGATCTACCAAATGGTTCATAAGGTAGTTCAGAATGTTTCTAAGCCCGTTTCAGTTAAGATGCGAATTGGCTGGGATCGAAAACATATTTTTGCAGTTGAGAATGCCTTAGCTGCACAAGAAGCCGGCGCAAGTATGATTGCAATGCACGGGCGAACCCGTAAGCAGATGTATGCTGGTGACGCAGACTGGGAAACACTTCATGATGTTGCTCAAGTGCTTGATATTCCATTTTTGGCTAATGGTGATATTGCTACGCCAGAGCTTGCCCAAAAGGCATTAGATGAAATTGGATGTACTGGTGTCATGATTGGCCGAGCTGCTTTGGGTAATCCTTGGATGGTCAAAGATATGGTCCATTACTTGGAAACAGGTGAAAAATTACCGCCTCAAACAGTTCGTGAACGTGTAGCGACTGCTGAGCATCAACTCCAAGGCTTAGTTGAGCTTAAAGGTGAAAAGATTGCTGTGCCGGAATTTCGCCAACAAGCTGCATATTATTTAAAAGGAATTCCCCGTTCAGCACGGACTCGTGCTAAAATAAATGAAGTTTGGACTGCACAAGAAGTCTACGATTTACTTGACAATTTTGTTGATGAGTATGAAAAGAGACAGGCACAAAAGGTCGCAAGAAATTAAAGTGAAAGATAATGGAGGAAAAATAATTGGCTAAAAGTGAAATGAATGACCAATTAATCGTTCGTCGCCAAAAGATGGAAGAACTTCGTGAAAACGGAATTGAACCATTTGGCATGAGAAAATTCGACCGTCAAGATTTGGCTCGTACTTTAAATGAGAAGTACACTAAAGAAGACAAGGACGAATTAAACAGTGAGTTACCTAAAACCAAGGTTGCTGGTAGAATGCTCGCTAAAAGAGGTAAGGGTAAAGTTGGCTTTGCTGACTTATATGATTGCACTGGCAAAATCCAGATTTATGTTCGTAAGGATATTGTTGGTGAAGAAAACTACCAAATTTTCAAAAAATCAGATATTGGTGACTTCTTAGGAATTGACGGCGAAGTCATGAAAACTGATACTGGCGAATTAACAATTCGTGCAACTCATGTAACCTTCTTATCTAAGGCCTTGCGTCCACTTCCTGATAAGTATCATGGTTTAAAGGATGTTGAACAAATTTATCGCCAACGTTACCTTGACTTAATTACTAATCATGAGAGTTATGAGCGCTTTGTTAATCGGACTAAGATTATCCAAGCAATTCGTGACTTCTTAAACAACAAGGACTTTTTGGAAGTTGAAACACCAGTTTTGCACAACATCCCTGGTGGTGCAGAAGCACGTCCATTTATTTCTCATCACAACGCCCTTGATATTGACCTTTACATGAGAATTGCTTTGGAATTGCCTCTGAAGCGTTTAATTGTTGGTGATATGGAACGCGTTTATGAAATTGGCCGAGTTTTCAGAAACGAAGGTCTTGATACTCACCATAACCCTGAATTTACTGAGCTTGAAACTTATGCCGCATACTGGGACTTCCATGATGTCATGGATGAAGCAGAAGGAATTATTCGTGCTGCCGCAAATGTTGTTACTGACGACGGTAAAGTCACATACCAAGGCACTGAAATTGACTTAGGTAAACCATTCCGTCGTGTACATATGGTTGACTTAATTAAGGAAAAGACAGATGTTGATTTCTGGCAAGAGATGAGCGTTGAAGAAGCAACCAAAATTGCTGAGGACCATGATATTAAGGTTGAAAGCTTTTGGAAGGTTGGTCATATTATTAATGCCTTCTTTGAAAAGTACTGTGAAGAAACAATTGTTGACCCAACCTTTGTATATGGTCATCCAGTTGAAATTTCACCACTTGCTAAGAAGAACGCTGATGATCCACGCTTTACTGATCGTTTTGAAATTTACATCATGGGTGAAGAGTACGGTAACGCCTTTTCAGAACTAAACGACCCAGATGACCAACGTGAGCGTTTTGAAGCACAAATGGCAGAACGTGAAGCTGGAAATGATGAAGCTGATATGATTGATGAAGATTACTTACGTGCTATGGAATATGGTATGCCACCAACAGGTGGATTGGGAATCGGAATTGACCGTCTTGTAATGCTTTTGACTGATGCGCCTGCAATTAGGGATGTTTTACTATTCCCAACAATGCGCCCAGAGCGAATTGAAGATATTGAGCGCGAAGTCGAAGAAGACATGAAGAAAAAAGAAGATTAGTATAGATTTTTTCAAGCACTTTAAATTAGCTTGTTTTTCAATTTGACTAATTTTATGGCAAAAGTGTACAACTTAAAAAGTCTCTTATTATGCTTAATTGTATGAATAGGAGACTTTTTAAAGTTAAACTATTTTTTATTGAAGGAATACCTGGCTTGAATTTTAAAACTTTCTTTATGACAATATTTCTTGTAATCTTTGGAATTATTTTAGGCTTTTATTTTAAAGACAAAAAGTATGTTAAGTATGACATTCTAAGGGAAAATATCGAAGCTAAGAAAAAGGAAGTAATTACTTATTTTCTTGTCTTTTTAGCTGGAATATCAATTGGACTAATGATTATGCTAATTTTTCGATCAGGCTCAGTTTCTATATTGATAGAATGGATTAGCAGCATAGGAACATGGGCAGCTGTAGTTGTTTCTTTATGGCTCGCAACCGGAAGAAAATCAAGACTTAAAGTAAATCATGGTCAAGATATTGTTAAGCTAAAACGGAAAGAAATTTGTTTTGTGGCTTACAATTTGAGTGATAAATCACTGAGTTTAGAGTTTTATGGAGTTAAGAAGCCTGATGATGAAATGTATAGTAGACCTTGTGATCTGAAGCCTGAGGTAGTAAACGCAGGTGAATTTCAAACAAAAAGTTTAGAGCTTGATTTTATTCAAAGTAGTTTGAATATAAACGATAGCTATGAAGGAGATATTATATCTTGCTTTGCTGAACCAGATGGTAGGCTACATTGTGAAGTAATCAGTTGGAAAGAGGAAATGTCCAAATTTAAAAAATTAAATCAAAATATCAAAGCCATGCATTAATAAATCATATAAAATTCTGTTCAGTTGACCTCAAAAGCAAGCTTAATTGAAGATAAAAGTTAGTTAATTATAATTACTGTAAAAAAGAATCCTTAAAGAAGGATTCTTTTTTAGTTTGCCTACAATGTAAAACCCATTTTTTCGTTGTAGGCAGTTATTTTCGAAAGTAGATTATCTTGAACTTCCTTATTGGTAGAAAAATAAAAATACCAATTTTGTAATAACCTAAACCACGAACTCAAGCAATACCAGTTAGCACGATCATCGTGTAAAAGCTGCTGATAAATTTTCTTATCGAAATCGTCAACAAATGGATTTTTTTAATTTTGGAAAATGCTCGTAATTACTTCAAATATTGCACTTACACTCTTAGGCTTGAAATCATGGTGACTCAAAGTAGCACCCAGAAAATCACTTCCATGTGCGACACTGTGTGCCCAACCCTTGTTTGTCACATAGCCACGAAAATCTTTTTCTTCTTTTAGATACCTAATGCTCCAGTCAAAAAGTAATTGACGTTCACTATCTGTTAAGATCGGTTTGTCATTATCTGATTCTAAAATGAGTGCGCCAAGTAGGGCACTGAAAGTTCTTAGAAAAACGGCATCGTTTTCTGGTTGATTAATTTGTCTAAAAGACCTCTGTTCTGAATAAAACTGTCGATAATTACCTGAATCTGTTTTTGTTTAAATGCATTTTCTGAAAAGCCGCGTGCAAAGAGGGTGTAGACAAGGTTATCTCTAATATGTGGATTCAAATTGCCAATATTGTCTAATAAGAATTGAATCTGCTCATTAGTAAAAACGAGCTTTCCTTCTGGCAGATCAACTAATTGCTCCAATTCATTTTGCATAATTGTTCCTTTAAATCTATAAGTGTATTTTAGCTATAATTATATAATAATCGGAGATTTTTTGGTGATTTTTTTAAAAAAGGGGGTTGAAAAACATAACTGATTTGCTATAATAATATTTGTTCTTGCGGAAGTAGTTCAGTGGTAGAACATCACCTTGCCATGGTGGGGGTCGCGGGTTCGAATCCCGTCTTCCGCTCCAAGAGAAACAAAAAAAACTCACCGCTCTGGTGAGTTTTTTTGTTAACCGGGAAATAGCTCAGCTTGGTAGAGCGCTACGTTCGGGACGTAGAGGTCGCAGGTTCAAATCCTGTTTTCCCGATAAATGAGATTCCGCTATATCATGGCTTAAGCATTGGTATAGCGGAATTTTTTCTGAAGTTAGCTCAAATAGGAAATATATAAGCCTGGAAAAATTAATAAAAAACTTGAAGCATAGCAAATAAAGGAGATTTTGTATGATAATCAACAAAAAAGATTGGAATAACTACCTTAATAAAAAGGAGTTAGTGAAAATTTATGGGAAATCACAAGATAGTTATATATTTGCAGTAGGATATATGATTGCCGATCTAGGACAATACTATATCTTTGAAGTTGTAGACGATGTTGGCAGTTTAGATAGTTATGTTTTATATAAAAAGACAGAAATTGAAAAATTAGTATGTAATGATAGTCATACAAGGATGTTTGATTTCTATATTGACTACCTAAAAAAACAAGATGAATATGATAGATTAAACTTACAAAAAGTATATAATGGTATTCCACATAATGATATCATTACTTTATTAAATTATTGTTGTAATTACGGCTTTTATGTCACCATAGCTGAATCTGAAGATGAATATGAGGAAACTGTAAAAATAATTTCTGTTGACACGCAAAAGGTATTGATTGATCAAACAGAATATTGTAAAGACCATAATTTGATGGACGAGGTTAGATCCGCCCCAATCAAAATCGCTAATATCCTGACATTAGATATTATTAGTAAAGAGAATTTTTTGTATGAACAATATCTTAAGCAAAAATAGTTAGTTAAATTTATTCGCACAAATTTAATTATAAATAAGGTTAATTGATTACATACGATTTCTGAAATTGATTAGTAAGTGAATAGAAATTTATATTACTCGTACCTAAACTAATCTACTTATATAGTGAATCTTTTGCTACAATCAAGGTATTTTGTTTAACGAAAATAAAACATTTGTAAAAGCACTTATATTAAGAAAATTGAAATTCGCATCATTAGCTAGTCTTTGCTATAATGGTGGCAATGTTTTTACGCTAAAAGCACTTTACTTGAAACAAAATATTTTACAATTCAGCCAAAAAGTTTATAGTGGATACACATCGTTTTTAAAGGTGGTGCTATGATGAAAAAATCCTATACCAAAAGTGCAAATCAAGTTTTAGAAATTGCACGTGAACAGGCACAGAGCTTTCATCATCGTTTAATCGGTACGGAACACGTACTGCTTGCGATGGTAATCGAATCTGATGGTGAAGCTGGTAAAAACTTGCGTGCATGGGGCGCAACGCCAACGGCTATCCGTGAAGAAATTGAACGCTATACTGGCTATGGCTCGGCAGGTAAATCTACTTATATGGAAATGTCACCTCGGTTGAGTATGGCATTATCTTATGCAGGAATCTTAGCTGAACGTGAAGGTTCAGCTCAAATTAAAACCAGTCATATTTTGCTTGGTTTGATTCTCAATGAACAGATTCTTGCTTCTGTCATTTTACGAAATTTGAACATAGATCTTCCTGGTTTGCGCAATGATTTATTACACTCGCTAGGTGAAGATATCGATAATATTGATGATAATGATCAATCTGATAATAGTGGTTGGTCAAGTTTTAATGGTGCGGATTATAGTAATTCCACTAATTCGCAAAGTAAAACGCCAACTCTTGATCAAGTGTCAGTTAACTTAAATGAACGAGCAGAAAATGGCAAAATCGATCCAGTAATTGGGCGAGATAAAGAAGTCGCTCGTGTAATTGGAATTTTATCTAGACGTAACAAGAATAACCCTGTTCTAATCGGTGAACCAGGAGTCGGTAAGACGGCTGTTGCTGAAGCGATTGCGACAGCAATAGTTAATAAAAAAGTGCCGCATGACCTAATGGACAAAAAAGTCATCTCACTTGATTTGGGAGGTCTTGTTGCTGGTACTAAATATCGTGGTGAGTTTGAAGACCGACTGAAGAAAATCATCAAAGAAATTGTTGATGACGGAACAATTATTCTGTTTGTTGACGAAATGCATACCTTAATTGGTGCTGGTGGAGCCGAAGGATCAATTGATGCAGCTAATATTTTGAAGCCATCACTTGCACGTGGTGACATTCAAATGATAGGTGCAACAACTTTTGACGAGTACCAAAAGTATGTTGAAAAAGATCAAGCATTAGCACGTAGATTTCAAATAGTGCGTCTAAATGAACCTTCTAAGGAAGAGACACTAGCTATTTTAAGTGGTTTGAAACCAAAATATGAGAAGTTTCACCATGTCACAATTACTGACGCGGCCCTTGAGAATGCAATTGATTTATCAAGTCGCTATATTTCTAACCGTTATTTGCCGGATAAAGCAATTGACTTAATTGATGAAGCTAGTGCAGCTGTCAAAATCAACTCTGGTAAGGGCTCAAATAACCAGCTGGTTCAACTTAATGAACAAATTAAAAAAGTTATAGAGCAAAAAAATCAAGCTGCGATTAATCAGAATTTTGTCAAAGCGGCTCAGCTTCAAGATAGACAAAACAGCTTGCAATTACGCCAAGATAAGTTAAACGCTAAATTGGAAAGTGCGACTAGTAAAAAGTCTACAGTGCAACCAGAAGATATTGCTAAGGTAGTTTCAAACTGGACAGGCGTACCTGTTACTCAAATGAATCGTGATGAATCAAAGCATCTGGCTAATCTGGAGGCAGATTTGCATAAGCGCATTATCGGACAAGAGGATGCAGTTCGTGCAGTTAGTCGCGCAGTTCGTCGTAGTAGGAGTGGAATTAAGGATGAAAATCGTCCAATCGGTTCATTTCTATTCTTAGGCCCAACAGGTGTTGGTAAGACAGAACTAGCCAAAGCAATTGCAGCTTCAATCTTTGGTTCAGAGAATAACTTAATCAGAATTGATATGTCTGAATACATGGATCAAATTGCTAATAGTAAGCTGATTGGCTCAGCTCCAGGCTATGTTGGCTATGATGAAGGTGGACAATTATCCGAACAGGTTCGTCGCCACCCATATTCTGTAGTTTTGCTCGATGAAGTTGAAAAAGCCCATCCTGATGTTTTTAACCTGCTATTGCAAGTACTTGACGATGGCTTTTTAACCGATTCAAAAGGACGCAAAGTAGACTTTAAGAATACAATTATTATTATGACTTCCAACTTAGGCTCGCGTTCTTTATTTGATACCAAAGAAGTCGGCTTTAATGCTGACAATTCAAGCCAAGTTGAAATGCGAAAAGATCGTGTTCGTCAAGCGCTTAAACAGTTCTTCCGTCCAGAATTTTTAAACCGAGTTGATGAAACAATCATCTTTGATGAGCTTAACCATCAACAAATACGTCAAATTGTCACTCTACTTACTCATAAGTTGATTGTCCGTTTGCAAAAGCAAGGCGTGCAATTGAAAATTTCACGTGCTGCTTTGGATAAAATTGCTAAAGATGGCTATAATCCTGAGATGGGTGCAAGACCTTTACGTCGCGCAATTCAAAAGGATATTGAAGACGAAATTGCCTCAAAACTAATTACTGGTGAACTTGGTGATGGCGATCTTCTCAAAATTGGTTGTAACCATGACAAATTAAAATTTGAAATAGTTAAAGCAGGGCCAAAAAATCTAGTTGGCTCTAAGTAAAACAATTGACAAATCAGTTATCATTTGCTATATTAGTGCGTGATTAAAAAGGCTGATTTTCAGGATTTTGCTGATATATTGTCCAGCAGAATAATAAAGGACAAAAACGACAGAGGTTGTTTTTGTCTTTTTTATGCTTAAAAATCCCGCTTTTTGAAATTGTAACCAAAATGTAATATTAGCTTTCTCTGACAGAAAGGATGTTTTCTCCTTGTTAAATGGACACGTAGTGAACTTCGGTAAGCATCGAACAAGACGTAGTTTTTCACGTATTAAAGAAGTACTGAAGCTACCTAACTTGACAGATGTTCAAACCGAATCGTACCAAAACTTTTTGGATGAAGGTATTAAGGAAGTCTTCGACGACATTATGCCGATTAGTGACTTTTCAGGTAAGCTTTCGCTTGAGTACGTTGGCTATAAACTGCAAAAGCCAAAGTATACTGTTGATGAAGCGCGTGATCACGATGCAACTTACGCTGCACCAATGCACGTTACCTTAAAACTGACTAACCAAAAAACTGGTGAAATTAAGACCCAAGATGTTTTCTTCGGCGATTTACCTTTAATGACTGAATCTGGTTCATTCATTATCAATGGTGCCGAAAGAGTTATTGTTTCCCAATTAGTTAGATCACCAAGTGTCTACTATTCTGGCGACTATGATAAGAATGGTCGAGAGATTTTCGGCACAACTGTTATTCCTAACCGTGGTGCATGGCTAGAATATGAAACAGATGCTAAGAATGTTTCTTATGTACGTGTTGATCGTACTCGTAAACTGCCCTTGACTGTTTTAATTAGAGCTTTAGGAATTGGTTCAGATGGCGAAATTATCGATATCTTTGGTGAAAGTGATACTTTGCAATTCACTTTGGATAAAGATGTACACAAGAATCCAGCAGATTCACGTGTTGCTGAAGCCTTAAAGGATATCTATGAGCGTCTACGCCCAGGTGAACCAAAGACAACTGATTCTTCACGGTCCCTCTTATATGCTCGTTTCTTTGACCCACGTCGCTACGACTTAGCCCCTGTTGGTCGATACAAGGTTAATAAGAAGTTATCATTAAAGAACCGTCTCTACGGTCAAACTTTAGCAGAAACTTTAGCTGACCCAGATACTGGTGAAATTATTGTTAAGAAGGGTACTGTTGTTACTCATGAAGTAATGGACGGCTTAGAAGAGTATCTTGACCGTGATGACTTCAAGATGGTTACTTATGAACCTTCAAAAGATGGCGTCTTACCTGACCCAATTGTTGTTCAAGAAGTTAAGGTATATTCAAAGGCTAACCCTGAACGCGTTGTTAAGTTGATTTCTAATGGTCACATCGATAAGGACGTTAAATACTTAACTCCTGCAGATATTTTGGCATCAATTAACTATTTCTTCTTATTACAAGATGGTATTGGTGACACAGATGACATCGATCACTTAGGTAACCGTCGTATTCGTCGTGTTGGTGAATTGTTACAAAACCAATTTAGAATTGGTTTGGCAAGAATGGAACGTGTTGTTCGTGAAAGAATGTCAATTCAGGATCCTTCAACTGTTACACCACAACAATTAATCAACATTAGACCTATTGTTGCCAGCATCAAAGAGTTCTTTGGTTCATCACAACTTTCACAGTTCATGGATCAACATAACCCGCTTGGCGAATTAACGCACAAGCGTCGTATGTCTGCCCTAGGGCCTGGTGGTTTGACTCGTGACCGTGCTGGATACGAGGTTCGTGACGTTCACTATACTCAATATGGTCGTCTATGCCCGATTGAAACTCCTGAAGGTCCAAACATCGGGTTGATTAACTCTCTTGCATCATACGCAGTTATTAACAAATATGGTTTCATTGAAACACCATATCGTCGCGTTTCATGGAAGACTCATAAAGTTACTGATAAGATTGACTACTTAACAGCTGATGTAGAAGATAACTTTATTATTGCCGGTGCAAACACTAAATTAAATCCAGATGGTTCTTTCAAGGACGATTTAATTTTGGCACGTCATAAGGAAGACAACGTCGAAGTTAGTCCTGATAAGATTGACTACATGGACGTTATTCCTAAGCAAGTTGTTTCGGTTGCGTCTGCATGTATTCCTTTCCTTGAAAACGATGACTCTAACCGTGCATTGATGGGTGCTAACCAGCAACGTCAGGCTGCTCCATTGATTGATCCACATAGTTGTCTTGTTGGTACTGGTATGGAATACCGTGCTGCGCATGACTCTGGTGCTGCAATTGTTGCTAAGGCAGCAGGAACTGTTGAATACGTTGATGCTAATACAGTTAGAATTAGACGCGCTGATGGCACTTTAGATAAATATGTGCTTGAAAAATACCGTCGTTCTAACAACTCCAAGTCATATAACCAAACACCAAATGTTAGATTAGGTGATCAGGTTGAAGAAGGCGAAGTAATCGTTAATGGTCCAACAATGGATCATGGTGAACTTGCTTTGGGTCAAAACCCAGTAATTGCCTTCATGACATGGAACATGTACAACTATGAAGATGCCATCATGCTTTCTGAACGTTTAGTTAAGGATGATGTCTACACTTCAATCAGTATTGAAGACTACGAATCTGAAGCTCGTGACACTAAACTTGGTCCTGAAGAAATTACACGCGAATTACCTAATGTTGGTGAGGATGCACTTAAAGACCTCGATGGTCAAGGAATTGTTCGCATTGGTGCTGAGGTTCATGACGGTGACATTTTAGTTGGTAAGGTTACACCAAAGGGTGTGACTGAATTATCCGCTGAAGAACGTTTGCTTCACGCCATCTTTGGTGAAAAAGCACGTGAAGTACGTGATACATCATTACGTGTACCTCACGGTGGTGGTGGAATCGTTCGCGATGTTAAAGTTTATACTCGTGAAAACGGCGATGAACTTTCCCCAGGTGTAAATACCCTAGTACGTGTACATATCGCACAAAAGAGAAAGATTCAAGTCGGAGATAAGATGTCTGGTCGTCACGGTAACAAAGGTACTGTTGCTGCAGTTGTTCCTGAAGAAGATATGCCATACTTACCAGATGGTACTCCAGTTGATATTTGTTTGAACCCAATGGGTGTTCCTTCACGTATGAACATCGGACAGTTACTTGAGTTGCATTTGGGCTGGGCTGCTAATAGCCTCGGTATCCACGTTGCAACTCCAGCATTTGATGGTGCGAGCGAAAGTGATGTTTGGGATACTGTTCATAAAGCAGGTATCGATGAAGATGGTAAGACTGTTTTATATGATGGTCGTACCGGAGAACCTTTCCATAACCGTGTTTCAGTCGGAATTATGCATTATCTGAAATTAACCCACATGGTTGATGATAAGATTCACGCCCGTTCCATTGGGCCTTACTCATTAGTGACCCAACAACCTCTTGGTGGTAAAGCGCAATTTGGTGGACAGCGTTTCGGTGAAATGGAAGTTTGGGCACTGGAGGCTTATGGTGCTGCATACACATTGCAAGAAATTTTGACTTACAAATCTGATGACGTTGTTGGTCGTGTAAAGGCATATGAAGCAATTGTTAAGGGTGACAGAATTCCTAAACCTGGTGTTCCTGAATCATTCCGTGTCCTTGTCAAAGAATTACAATCTCTTGGATTAGATATTCGTGTTCTTGATATGGATCACAATGAAATCGAACTTCGTGACATGGATGATGATTCAAATGAACATTTGAATATTGATACCCTGTCGAAGATGGCCGAAGAGCAACAAAAGAAGAAGTTAGCCGAAGAAACCGCAAAATCTGAAGATGAAGAATCAACCGAGACTGAAGCTCCAGTTGATGAGTCTGACGATGATAACAAGATTTCTAAATAAGTAGGGGGTTAAACTTTTGATCGACGTAAATAAATTTGAAAGCATGCAAATTGGCCTTGCTTCTCCAAATAAAATTCGGAGCTGGTCGTATGGTGAAGTAAAAAAGCCTGAAACAATCAACTACCGTACTTTAAAACCGGAAAAAGATGGTCTGTTTGATGAAAGAATCTTTGGACCAACCAAGGATTGGGCATGTGCATGTGGCAAATATAAAGGTGTGAGATACCGTGGCATCGTTTGTGATCGCTGTGGTGTTGAAGTTACCTCTTCTAAAGTTAGAAGAGAACGGATGGGTCACATCGAATTAGCAGCCCCAGTAACCCACATTTGGTACTTTAAGGGAATCCCGTCTCGAATGGGTTTGATTCTTGATATGTCACCAAGATTATTGGAAGAAGTTATCTATTTTGCGGCATACATTGTCATTGATCCGGGTGACACTGAACTTGAATTCAAGCAGCTTTTAACTGAAGCAGAATACCGTGAGGAAAAAGCTAAGTACGGTAAACGTTTTAAAGCTAAAATGGGTGCCGAAGCAATTCGCGATTTGTTACGTAAAGTTGACCTGGAAAAAGAAGTTACTGATTTAAAGAAGGAATTAGAAACTGCTACTGGTCAAAAGCGTACACGAGCAATCAGAAGATTAGACATACTTGATGCATTCAAAGATTCTGGTAATAAGCCAGAATGGATGGTCATTGATGCAGTACCAGTTATTCCACCGGACTTGCGTCCAATGGTTCAATTAGAAGGTGGCCGTTTTGCTACTTCTGATTTGAATGACTTGTATCGACGTGTAATTAACCGTAACAACCGGTTAAAGAGATTGCTTGACTTAAACGCACCAAATATCATTGTTCAAAATGAAAAGCGGATGTTACAAGAAGCCGTAGATGCATTGATTGATAATGGTCGTCGTGGTCGTTCTGTTGTTGGCCCCGGTAACCGCCCACTTAAGTCACTTTCACACATGCTTAAGGGTAAGCAAGGTCGTTTCCGTCAAAACTTACTTGGTAAGCGTGTTGACTACTCTGGTCGTTCAGTTATCGATGTTTCACCAAAATTGAAATTCTATCAATGTGGTGTTCCTCGTCCAATGGCACTTGAGTTATTCAAGCCATTTGTAATGCATGAATTGGTTAAGCGTAAGATTGCTTCTAACATTAAGAGTGCAAAACGTAAGATTGATCGTGAAGACGATGATGTATGGGATGTATTAGAAGATGTTATTAAGGAAAGAACTGTTTTACTAAACCGTGCGCCAACTTTGCACCGTTTGAGTATTCAGGCTTTTGAACCAGTTTTGGTACCAGGTAAGTCAATTCGTTTGCATCCACTTGCATGTGAAGCATACAATGCCGACTTCGATGGTGACCAGATGGCTATTCACGTTCCTCTATCTGATGAAGCTGTCGCTGAATCACGTTTGTTAATGCTTGCAGCTCACCATATTTTGGCACCTAAGGATGGTAAGCCAATTGTTACACCATCTCAGGATGTAGTTTTAGGTAACTACTGGTTGACTCAAGCAGAAAAGGGCCGTGAAGGTGAAGGAATGATCTTCAATTCACCTGATGAAGCAACAGTTGCATATAATAATGGTGATATTCACTATCACACTATTATTGGTATGTCTGCCGATTCGATGCCTAAGAAGTCATGGCCTAAAGGTTTTGAACATGGCATTTTCATTACCACTTACGGCAGAATCATCTTCAATCAAATTTTCCCAGATGATTACTTTTACATTAATGAGCCAACTGAGGAAAACCTGAACCATCCAGTAAGCGCTAAGTACTTCTTAGAGCCTGGTGAAGATATCCATGAAAAGATTGATGATATTGCTAGTGATTTAATCTCAACACCATTTAAGAAATCTTTCTTATCAGATTCAATTGCAACTATTTACAAGTACTACAAGGTTCAAAGGACTTCTGAATACCTTGATGACTTAAAGACACTTGGCTACACTAGTTCAACCACTTCTGGTATTACAATCGGCATGACTGATGTACCGGAAATTGAGGACAAGGACGAAAAGGTTGCTAAGGCGCACAAGCAAGTTGATGTCGTTTCTAAGCAATTTAGACGAGGCCTAATTACTGAGCAAGAGCGTCACGATCGCGTTATCAGCATTTGGAATGATTGTAAGGATCAAGTTCAGGACGAAATTGCTCAAATTTATGATCCTCGTAATCCAATTACGATCATGGCGGACTCCGGTGCTCGTGGTAACATTTCCAACTTTACTCAGTTAGCTGGTATGCGTGGATTGATGGCCACTCCTAACGGTGGATTGTTCGAAATTCCAGTTACTTCAAACTTCAAGGAAGGTCTATCAGTTCTAGAACTATTCATGTCCACTCACGGCGCTCGTAAGGGAATGACTGATACAGCATTGAAGACTGCCCAGTCAGGGTACTTGACTCGTCGTCTAGTTGATGTTGCTCAAGATGTTATTATCCGTGAAGATGATTGTGGTACTGACCGTGGTATCAATGTTCATGCCATCATGGAAGGTGACGAATTAATTGAGCCACTATACGATCGTCTATTAGGACGCTTTACTGCTGAAACTGTTAAAGACCCTAAGACTGGCGAAGCTATTGTTAGACCAAATGTCATGCTTGATGAAGATTTATCACATAAGATTTGTGATGCTGGTGTGACAGACGTTAAGATTCGTTCTATCCTAACTTGTGATACTTCCCATGGTGTTTGCCGTAAGTGTTACGGTATGAACCTTGCTACTGGTGAGGAAGTTGAAGTGGGTGAAGCAGTTGGTACGGTTGCTGCCCAATCAATTGGTGAACCTGGTACTCAGCTTACTTTACGTACATTCCACAACGGTGGTGTTGCTGGTGCAGAAGATATTACTCAGGGTCTTCCTCGTGTTCAGGAATTGTTTGAAGCACGTAATCCAAAAGGACGTGCTATTATCTCTGAAGTAGATGGTTTAATTGATTCGATTCAAGAAAATCCAGCAGAGCATACACGTGAGATTACTGTTAAAGGTAAGATCGATACTAGAAGCTACAGTGTACCTTACACTGCATCGGTTGCAGTTAGTGAAGGTGATGAGGTTAGTCGTGGCTCCAAGTTAACTCTCGGATCAATCGATCCAAAGGAACTTATCCAAGTTACTGATACCTTAACAACTGAAGAATACATCTTGGTTGAAGTTCAAAAAGCATACCGGATGCAGGGTGTAGATATTTCTGATAAGCACGTCGAAGTTTTGACTAGACAAATGTTACAGAAAGTACGTGTACTTGATCCAGGTGAAACCAACTTACTCCCTGGTGAGATTATGGATATTGGTGAATTCAAGGAACGTAACACTTCAGTTATTATTTCTGGTGGTATTCCAGCCACTGCACAGAGTGTCATTCTTGGTATTACTAAGGCTGCTCTTGAAACTAACAGTTTCTTATCAGCTGCTTCATTCCAAGAAACTACTCGTGTATTAACTGATGCCTCAATCAGAGGAAAGAACGATCCATTACTCGGTTTGAAGGAAAATGTTATCATCGGTAAGATTATTCCTGCCGGAACTGGTCTTCCAATTTACCGTGATATGGAACCTGAAGCTGATGTTCCAAAACCTAAATCTGTTTATTCAATAGCTGATATTGAAAAGAAGATGCGGGAAGCTGACGAAGCTACAGAGTCATAAAATAAATATAAATAAAAACTGTTCTGTTAGAAGTTACTAACGGAACAGTTTTTTGTTTGCTCGAAATTATTACTTTAAAATCTTACCAAATAGAATATATGATATTGTCCATAAAATAATGCCAACAATCAGAAAGAAACCAAATATTTTTACTAAGTCTAGTATTGATTTAGTTGGGAACCAGCCACTGAATACTAAACAAGGATATATGGTAACCAACATGATTAGAAAATGAACGGCAGATTGTTTTATTAATGACCAACTTTTGACATCATAAATAACAGAGGTTGCTGCAACTGCAGTTATTATTAGTCCCGTGATAAATGTCGATTTGACGCTATAATCATCGATATGTCGTAATTTCATAATCCATGATAATATACTCATAATGATAAAAGGTATGGCGCCACGTATTGCTGCAGATAAAATATAGTGCATCGCTTTTCCTCAATAAATTCTAAATGTTTTTATATAAAAGATTTTATCATAGGCTGAAATGCAAAAGAAAATAGGTGATAAAACTGGCTCATATTTAACTAAATTAATATTATGGTTAAATAGCAATCTTTTGATTTTCATCTTTAATTGGAGGCCTGATCTAAAAGACTTTTTATTTGCACAAAAGTTGAGTGACTACACCAATATAAATAAATGGAAGGAAAGCTACAGAATCCTTGCTACTTAACTCACCAATTTTAAAGAAAATAATTAAAATGACTGAGGCTACTAAAAAAGCTAAATTTGCAAATTGAGGACTAAAATAAAGAGCCAAAATTAGATAAACAAGTAAATCCCCACAACCCAATCTGTTTTTGAAGATTTCATAGACAAAAAGAGCAAAAATAGGAAAAAAGTGAATGAGATCAACAGAACTGATTTTTTTAAAATTTACTAGTAAGTGTATGGTTGCAATAATGGAAGCCGGAACAATGAATGCAACATCAAATTCTTTCCGTTGATAGTCACTAATAGCTGCAAGTAGTAGGCTAAATAGTACAAGTGCAGTATTCATGCCACTAATACTACTGAAATCAATTTTACAAAAGGCAAAGCCACCCAAAAATTCTATTAAGAAATATTCACAGGGGATGTGCACTTTGCAATAGCGGCAGCGACCTTTGAGCATTAAATAAGAAACTAAGGGGATTTCATCAAGTAAGCTCAGTTGCTGTTTGCAATTAGTACATTTGGAACGAGTAAAAATAAAGTCCTCTTTGCCTGCTCTTTCAGCAATTACACATGCGTGGGAAGCCAAACAAGTCCCGATCAAAAAATTAGTCAATTGATAAAGTAAATTCATTTTTCCACCTCACATGTTTAAATACGCAGAAAACTAAATTTTGCTTTTTCAAAAAAGAAAATTGCATTTTGCTGAAAAGGTAGTACAATAGTCTTTGTGTATTTTGGAGATAACTCAGGTCTAAAAAAGAAACTCCTGGGTGTGTGAACAAGATAATCAAATTTTAGGAGGAAAAAGTTTATGCCAACCATAAACCAATTGGTAAGAAAAGGCCGTCACACTAAGACGACTAAATCAAAGTCACCAGCTTTAAGCTATGGCTACAACAGTATGAAGAAGGAATTAGTAAACAACCCTGCACCACAAATGCGTGGAGTTGCAACTCGTGTTGGTACTATGACACCAAAGAAGCCAAACTCAGCTTTACGTAAGTATGCTCGTGTTCGTCTTTCTAACTTAATCGAAGTTACTGCCTACATCCCAGGTGAAGGCCACAACTTGCAAGAACACTCGGTTGTTTTAATCCGTGGTGGACGTGTAAAGGACCTTCCTGGTGTACGTTACCATATTATCCGTGGTGCCCTCGATACTGCTGGTGTTGATGGCAGAAAACAAAGCCGTTCTAAATACGGTGCTAAGAAAGACTAAAGGAGGAGTTAAATAATGCCTAGAAAAGGACATATAGCTAAAAGAGATGTTTTGGCAGATCCAGTATACAACTCAAAGCTTGTTACTAAATTAATCAACCACTTAATGCTTGATGGTAAGAGAGCTAAGGCATCTTCAATCCTTTACGATGCTTTTGACATTATCAAAGATAAGACCGGTAAAGAACCACTTGAAGTATTTGAAGAAGCAATGAACAACATTATGCCAGTTTTGGAAGTTAAAGCTCGCCGTATCGGTGGTTCTAACTACCAAGTCCCAGTTGAAGTTCGTCCTGAAAGAAGAACAACTTTGGGCTTAAGATGGCTTGTTTCATACGCACGTTTACGTAATGAACACACAATGGATGAACGTCTAGCTAATGAAATCATTGATGCTTCAAACAACACTGGTTCAGCTGTTAAGAAACGTGAAGATGTACACCGTATGGCTGAAGCTAACCGTGCATTTGCACACTATCGTTTCTAATTTTATAAGGAGAGAATGAATTTATGGCTAATAAACGTGAGTTTCCATTAGAAAAAACACGTAATATTGGTATCATGGCCCACATTGATGCGGGTAAGACTACCACTACTGAGCGTATTCTTTATTACACTGGTAAGATTCATAAAATTGGTGAGACCCACGAAGGTGACTCACAAATGGACTGGATGGAAGAAGAAAAAGAACGTGGTATCACTATTACGTCTGCTGCTACTACAGCTCAATGGAATGACTACAGAATTAACATCATTGATACCCCAGGACACGTTGACTTCACTATCGAAGTTGAACGTTCCTTACGTGTTCTTGATGGTGCCGTAACTGTTCTTGATGGTCAAGCAGGTGTAGAACCACAAACCGAAAACGTTTGGCGTCAAGCTGAAACTTACGGTGTTCCTCGTATTGTTTTTGTTAACAAGATGGATAAAATTGGTGCAGATTTTGATAAGTCTGTTACTTCTTTACATGAACGTCTAAATGCTAACGCAATCGCTGTTCAAATGCCTATCGGTTCTGCTGATACTTTTGAAGGTGTCATCGACTTAATCAACATGGTTGCTGATGTTTATGATGAAGACAAACTTGGTTCTAAGTGGGACACTATTCCAGTTCCTGATGAATACAAGGAAGAAGCAGAAAGACGTCGTAACGAGTTAATTGAACAAGTTGCTGACGTTGACGATACAGTTATGGAAAAGTACCTTAACGGTGAAGAAATTTCCGTTGATGAAATAAAGGCTGCTCTTCGTAAAGCAACTTTGGAATTAAAGGCTTTCCCTGTATTTGCAGGTTCAGCATTTAAGAACAAGGGTGTTCAAATGATGCTTGATGGTGTTGTTGATTACTTACCATCACCATTAGACGTTAAGCCTTATATCGCTCATGATCCTAAGACTGATGAAGAAGTTCAATTGGTTGCTGGTGACGACAAGCCATTCTCAGCTTTAGCATTCAAGATTGCTACTGACCCATTTGTTGGTCGTTTAACTTACATTCGTGTTTACACTGGTTCACTTGAATCAGGTTCATACGTTTTAAATGCATCAAAGAACAGTCGTGAACGTGTTGGTCGTTTATTGCAAATGCACGCTAACTCAAGAAGTGAAATTTCTGAAGTTTTCTCAGGTGATATCGCTGGTGCTATCGGTTTGAAGAACACCACTACTGGTGACTCTTTAACTGACCCTGATCATCCATTGATTTTGGAAAGTTTGGAAGTTCCAGATCCAGTTATTCAAGTTTCAATTGAACCTGAATCAAAGGCTGACCGTGATAAACTTGATGTTGCTTTACAAAAGTTAACTGAAGAAGACCCAACTTTCAGAGCTGAAACTAACGCTGAAACTGGTCAAACATTGATTTCAGGAATGGGTGAATTGCACCTACAAATCATGGTTGAACGTATGAAGCGTGAATTCCACGTTGAAGCTAAGATTGGTGAACCACAAGTTGCCTACCGTGAAACCTTCACTAAAGAAGCTAAAGCACAAGGTAAGTTTGTTCGTCAATCAGGTGGTAAGGGTCAATACGGTGACGTTTGGATTGAATTTACGCCAAACGAAAGAGGTAAAGGCTACGAATTTGAAGATGCCATCGTCGGTGGTGTTGTTCCTCGTGAATTTATCCCATCAGTTGATGCTGGTTTGCAAGAATCAATGAAGAACGGTATCCTTGCAGGTTACCCATTGATCGATGTTAAGGCTAAGCTTTACGATGGTAGTTACCACGAAGTCGATTCATCAGAAGCTGCCTTCAAGGTTGCTGCATCTCTTGCTTTAAGAAATGCTGCTTCTAAGGCTGGTGCTGTAATCCTTGAACCAATTATGAAGGTACAAGTTATTACTCCTGAAGAATACTTGGGTGATGTAATGGGTTCAGTTACTGCTCGTCGTGGTACAATGGACAACATGGTAGACCGTGCTGGTGCCAAGGTATTGAATGCAATGGTTCCACTTGCTGAAATGTTTGGTTACGCAACTACTTTACGTTCATCAACTCAAGGTCGTGGTACATTTACTATGGTGTTTGACCACTATGCTGCAACTCCTAAGTCAATTCAAGAAGAAATTATTAAGAGTCGTGGCGGTAACAACAATAACGCTGAATAATTTTAACTAAACAATTTGGTTAATCGAGCTATTGGTAAATCCAATAGCTCTTTTTTTGTTTAAAAATAAGCAATTTTCTTGCTATATCGAGCTATAGATAGTAACTTAGGCGCTGTTGAAAATTTTTAATTTTAATTTTTGAAAAAAAGTATATTAATTAATTGGTCAAAATTGAGAAAAATATCCTAAAACCCTTGATATCTAGCTATAAAATCAGTATACTAGTCTTTGTGCGCTTAGGGCATACTATGCTCTAATGCACATATTTGTTGTAAAGCGTTGATGCAAAAGGTTGCGGCACACCAGGCTGCATTGCCACAGAGGCGGTGCCGGGAATTTTTGTGGAGGCTAGTCATCTTTTAAAAAGAAGACGTTGAGGAGGTAATTCAATGGCAAGTCAATCAATTCGTATTAGACTTAAGTCTTACGAACATGGTATTCTCGATGAATCGGCTGCTAAAATTGTAGAAACAGCTAAGAGAACTGGTGCTGAGATCTCAGGTCCAGTTCCACTACCAACAGAAAGGGTTTTGTTTACTGTTCTTCGTTCACCACACAAGAACAAGGACTCACGTGAACAATTTGAAATGCGTACGCACAAGCGTTTAATCGATATTTTAAGTCCTACACCTAAAACTGTTGATTCTTTAATGAAGCTTGATTTACCAAGCGGCGTTGACATCGAAATCAAATTATAATTTTTAAAAAGAAAGAGGTGTAATCATGACCAAAGGAATCTTAGGAAGAAAAGTCGGTATGACTCAAGTCTTCACCAAAGATGGCATCCTTGTTCCTGTAACTGTTGTCGAAGCAACTCCTAACGTTGTTATGCAAGTTAAGACTGTTGAATCAGACGGTTACGAAGCAGTTCAATTGGGATACCAAGACAAGCGTGAAGTTTTGAGCAACAAACCAGAAAAAGGTCATGCTGAAAAAGCAAAGACTTCGCCTAAGCGCTTCATACGTGAAATCCGCGGAGTTGAGCTTAAGGACTACGAAGTCGGCTCAGAAATTACTGTGGACACATTTAAGGAAGGTGACGTCGTAGACGTTACTGGTACTACAAGAGGTCATGGATACCAAGGTAACATTAAGCGTTGGGGCCAATCACGTGGACCTGAAACTCACGGTTCAAGATACCACAGAGTTCCTGGTTCAATGGGTTCCATCATTAACCGTGTACCAAAGGGCAAGCGTTTGCCAGGTCACATGGGTATGAAGAAAGTTACCATTGAAAACTTAGTAATTGAAAAAGTTGTAGCAGACAAGAATGTTTTACTTATTAAAGGTAACGTTCCAGGTGCTAAGAACTCATTAATTACTGTTAGATCTGCTGTTAAGAATAGTAAATAGGAAGGAGGACTAGAATGGCTAATTTAAAAGTTATCGATCAAAAAGGTAAAGATGCCGGTGAAGTTACTTTAAAAGATGAAGTATTTGGTATCGAACCAAACGAAAGCGTAGTTTTCGACGCAATCATCAGACAAAGAGCTGGCAAGCGTCAAGGTACTTCAAAAGTTAAGAACAGATCTGCTGTTCGCGGTGGTGGTAAAAAGCCATGGAAGCAAAAAGGTACTGGTCGTGCTCGTCAAGGTTCTATCCGTTCACCACAATGGCGTGGCGGTGGTGTAGTCTTTGGACCAACTCCACGTTCTTACGCATATTCAATGCCAAGAAAGCAACGTCGTTTGGCTATCAAGTCAGTTCTTTCCCAAAAGTTGATTGATAAGAATTTGATCGTTTTAGACCAGTTGACAATGTCTGCTCCTAAGACTAAAGAATTCAAGTCAATGTTAGACAGCTTAAATATTGAAGGCAAAGTACTTGTTGTTTCAGAAGACAAGAATGTGCAACTTTCAGCTAGAAACTTACCAAAGGTTAAGGTTGTTCCTATCAACGGTTTAAACGTTGAAGATGTTGTCAACTATGACAAATTGATCTTGACTAAGGATGCTATTGAGAAGATTGAAGAGAATGTTGAGGGGGCTTCGAGAAAATGAGTGCACACGATATCATTTTAAGACCTATCATTACTGAAAAGTCAACGAACTTAATGGATGATAAGAAGTACACTTTCAACGTGCTTTTAACTGCAACCAAGACGCAAGTTCGTAATGCTGTCGAAGAAATCTTTGATGTCAAAGTTAAGAAAGTTAATATCATGAATGTTCGTGGTAAAGACAAGCGAGTTGGTCGTTACACTGGTAAGACTGCTCGTACGCGTAAAGCAATTGTCACATTAACTGATGATTCAAACGACATTAAGATTTTCAAAGACGAAAATCAAGAAGAAAATAAGTAATAGGAGGTCAGTCAATTGGCTATTAAAATTTATAAGCCAACCACAAATGGTCGCCGTAATATGACTTCTTCCGACTTTGCTGAGATTACTAAGACTACGCCAGAACGTACCTTACTTGAATCTCAATCACATACTGCAGGTCGTAACTCATATGGTCGTATTACAAGTAGACACCGTGGTGGTGGTCATAAACAAAAGTACCGTATCATCGATTTTAAGCGTAACAAGGACAATGCAAAGGCTGTTGTTAAGTCTATTGAATATGATCCAAACAGAAGTGCTAACATTGCGCTTTTACACTACACTGATGGTATCAAAGCTTACATTTTAGCTCCTAAAGGCTTAAAAGTTGGCGCTGTTGTTGAATCTGGTCCAAATTCAGATATTAAACCAGGTAACGCTTTACCATTAGCAAACATTCCAACTGGTACTTCAATTCACAACATTGAATTAAGACCTGGCAAAGGTGGACAATTCGTAAGAAGTGCCGGCACCAGTGCTCAAGTTTTAGGTAATGATGGTAAGTACACTTTAGTTAGATTACAAAGTGGCGAAGTTCGTAAGATTTTGTCAGCTTGTCGTGCAACTATCGGTGTTGTTGGTAATGAACAACACTCATTGATTCAATTAGGTAAGGCTGGCCGTAGTCGCTGGTTAGGCAGACGTCCACAATCTCGTGGTTCTGTAATGAACCCTAACGATCACCCACATGGTGGTGGTGAAGGTAAGGCTCCAGTTGGTCGTCCACAACCTATGACTCCTTGGGGTAAGAAAGCTCGTGGTATTAAGACTAGAGATAGTAAGAAAGCTAGCGAGAAGTTAATTATTCGTCACCGTAAGGGTAGCAAGTAACAGAAGGAGGGTTAATTAATGAGCCGTAGTATTAAAAAAGGGCCTTTTGCTGATGCATCATTGCTGAAGAAAGTCGATGCACAAGCAGACACAGAGAAAAAACAGGTTATTAAAACCTGGTCGCGTCGTTCAACTATTTTCCCTTCCTTCGTTGGTTTGACTATAGCTGTTTACGATGGTAGAAAACATGTTCCAGTTTATATTACTGAAGACATGGTTGGTCACAAGTTAGGTGAATTTGTTCCAACGAGAACTTTCCACGGACACAAGACATCTGACGACAAGGCCACTGGAAAATAGAGGAAGGAGAAACACTTAAATGGCAGAACAAATTAGTTCAGCTAGGGCTGAAGCAAGAACTGTTCGTATTGCTCCAAGAAAAGCACGTTTGGTCGTTGATTTGATTCGCGGCAAAGATGTTGCTGAAGCATTAGCAATCTTGGAATTTACGCCTAGAGCTGCTTCCCCAATCGTTGAAAAAGTTTTACGTTCAGCAATCGCTAACGCAGAACATAACTACGATCTTGAAAGTGCTAACCTTTACGTATCTGAAGCATACGTAAATGAAGGTGCTACTTTAAAGAGATTTAGACCACGTGCCAAGGGTATGGCTTCTCCAATTAACAAGAGAACTAGTCATGTAGTTGTTGTAGTTTCAGAAAAGAACGATTAAGGGAGGTATATTAATGGGTCAGAAAATTAACCCAAATGGTTTTCGTCTCGGCGTAATTCGTGACTGGGAATCTAAATGGTATGCTGACAGAGGATATAAAGAAACCTTAAATGAAGACTTGAAGATCAGAAACTTCATCTCAAAGAAATTAAAGGATGCCTCTGTTTCTACTATTGAAATTGAACGTGCAGCAAACAGAATCAACGTATCAATTAATACCTCAAAGCCTGGTATGGTAATTGGTAAAGGTGGTTCTGAAGTTGAAGCTTTAAGAAAACAATTAAATGCATTAACTAAGAAGCAAGTTCACGTTAATATTGTTGAAATTAAGAAGCCAGATCTTGATGCTAAGTTAGTTGCTGACAGTATTGCAGCTCAACTTGAAGCTCGTGTTGCTTTCAGACGTGCTATGCGCCAAGCAACTCAAAGATCTATGCGTGCTGGTGCCAAAGGAATCAGAGTTCAAACTTCTGGTCGTTTAAACGGTGCTGACATGGCAAGAAGAGAATGGCACACTGAAGGTCGTGTTCCATTACAAACTTTAAGAGCTGACATTGATTACGCTTGGGTAAATGCCTTCACTACATACGGTGAAATTGGTGTTCAAGTATGGATCAACCGCGGAGAAGTTTTACCTTCAAAGAGTAAAAATCCTGCAAAAGCTGTGAAGGGAGGAAACAAATAATGCCTCTAGTACCTAAAAGAGTAAAGCACCGTCGTGAATTCCGTGGAAAGATGCGTGGTGCTGCTAAGGGTGGTAAGACCATCGCTTTCGGCGAATACGGTTTACAAGCTCTTGAATCTCACTGGATTACTAATCAACAAATCGAAGCTGCCCGTGTTGCGATGACTCGTTACATGAAGCGTGGTGGTAAAGTTTGGATTAGAATTTTCCCTCAAAAGTCATACACTGCCAAAGGTGTTGGTGTCCGGATGGGTTCCGGTAAAGGTGCACCAGCTGGTTGGGTAGCTGTAGTTAAGAGAGAAAAGATTATGTTTGAAATTGGCGGAGTTAGTGAAGAAGTTGCTCGTGAAGCTTTAAGACTTGCTTCAACAAAATTGCCAATTAAATGTAAGTTTGTGAAAAGAAGTTCGGAAGTAGGTGGCAATTCTAATGAAGGCTAAGGATATCAGAGCACTAACCACTGATCAGATGTTGGACAAGGAAAAGCAATATAAAGAAGAACTCTTCAACTTGCGTTTCCAACAAGCAACGGGTCAATTAGAAAATACCGCTCGTCTACGCAAAGTCCGTAAAAACATCGCTAGAATTAAAACAATTCTAAGTGAAGATGCATTGAAGAAAGATTAGTGGAAGGGAGTTATTAACTTGAGCGAAACAATCGAAAGAAATCGTCGTCACGTATATCAAGGTCGAGTAGTTTCAGATAAGAATGACAAGACTATTACAGTTGTTGTTGATACTTACAAGAATCACCCTGTTTACAAGAAGCGTATCAAGTACTCCAAGAAGTACTACGCACAAGACGAAAAAAATGAAGCTAAAGTTGGCGATACTGTTCGTATCATGGAAACCCGTCCATTATCTCGTACAAAGCGCTTCCGTTTAGTAAAAATTGTCAAGAAATCTGTATAGTTTTGCGGATTTAGTGAGGGGAGGATTAAATAGTGATTCAAAATGAATCCCGTTTGAAGGTTGCTGATAACTCTGGTGCCAGAGAACTATTAGTTATTAGAGTCTTAGGTGGATCAAGACGTAAGACCGGTAACATTGGTGATATCGTAGTAGCAACTGTTAAACAAGCAACACCAGGTGGCGTTGTCAAAAAAGGTGACGTTGTCAAAGCTGTCATTGTTAGAACAAAATCAGGCGCACGCCGTGAAGATGGTTCATACATCAAATTTGATGAAAATGCCGGCGTTGTAATTAATGCAGATAAGAGCCCACGCGGTACTCGTATCTTTGGGCCTGTTGCACGTGAGTTGCGTGAGCACGACTTTATGAAAATCGTCTCTCTTGCTCCTGAAGTCTTATAATTAAGTGAGGTGCACTGATGTTTGTTAAAACTGGTGACAAAGTAAAAGTTATTGCCGGAAAAGACAAAGGCAAAGAAGGTACTGTTCTTTCTGTTAACGTTAAGAAAAACCGTGTGGTTGTTAAAGGCGTTAATACAATTAAGAAACACCAAAAACCTTCTCAAACCAATGCTAATGGTGGTGTAGTTGAATCTGAAGGTTCAATCCACGCATCAAACGTTAAGGTTATTGCTAAGTCTGAAAGCAAAAAAGAAGAAACTAAGAAATAGGAAGGAGGACACAAATGGCAAATTATTTAGCAGAAGAATATAAAGAAAAAATTGTTCCTGCATTGCAAGAAAAGTTTGAATACAGCTCAGTTATGCAAGTACCTAAAATCGAAAAGATCGTTTTGAACATGGGTGTTGGTGACGCTGTTACTAATGCAAAGAACTTGGATGAAGCTGTCGAAGAATTAGCTTTAATCTCAGGTCAAAAGCCTTTAGTAACTAAGGCTAAGAAGTCAATCGCTAACTTCCGTTTACGTGAAGGTATGTCTATCGGTGCTAAGGTTACTCTTAGAGGAGATAGAATGTATGACTTCTTGTACAAGTTAATTAGTGTTTCACTTCCTCGTGTTCGTGACTTTCGCGGTGTTTCAAGCCGTTCATTCGATGGTCGTGGTAACTACACTTTAGGTATTAAGGAACAACTTATCTTCCCAGAAATTGACTTTGATAAAGTTAATCGTACAAGAGGTTTAGATGTTGTTATCGTTACTACTGCCAACACTGATGAAGAAGCTCGTGAGCTTTTAAGTCAATTTGGTATGCCGTTTGCAAAATAATGGAGGACACTAATGGCTAAAACATCACAAAAAATTAGAAATCATCGTCCTGCTAAGTTTTCTTCACGTGAATACACTCGTTGCGAGAGATGTGGTCGTCCACACTCCGTATATCGTAAATTTGGTTTATGCCGTATTTGCTTGAAGGATTTAGCACACAAAGGTCAAATCCCAGGTCTTAAAAAGGCTAGTTGGTAATACGGTTAGGAGGATAGCATAAATGGTCATGACAGATCCGATCGCAGATTACTTGACTAGAATTAGAAATGCCAACATGGCAAAGCATAGTTCAGTTGAAATTCCTGCATCAAACATTAAAAAATCTATTTCAGAAATTTTGAAACGCGAAGGCTTCATCCGTGATTACGAAGTTACTGATGACAACAAGCAAGGCATGATTAAGATTTTCTTGAAATATGGTCCAGACGGAGAACGTGTCATTTCAGGCTTAAAGCGTATTTCTAAGCCAGGTCTTAGAAATTACGTTAGTGCTGAAAACTTACCTAAAGTTCTTAACGGTTTAGGTATCGCCATCGTTTCAACTTCTGCCGGTGTAATTACCGATAAAGAAGCTAGACAAAAAGACGTTGGTGGCGAAGTTGTTGCTTACGTTTGGTAATTTTGACAGAAAGGAGAACAATCAATGAGCCGTATCGGTTTAAAAACAATTGAAGTCCCAGATAGTGTCACAGTTACCAAAGATGGTGACAACATCACCGTTAAGGGACCTAAGGGTGAATTAACTAGATACTTTGATCCAAAGATTACTTTCAAGCAAGAAGATGGCAAGATCAACTTTTCACGTTCAAGTGAAAGTGATAAGGCACTTCATGGTACTGAAAGAGCTAACTTAGCTTCAATGGTTGAAGGTGTAGTTAATGGTTATAAGAAGACTTTGAAGTTAATCGGTGTTGGTTACCGTGCAACTGCACAAGGCAACAAGTTAACTTTAAATGTTGGTTACTCACACCCAGTAGAAATGACTGCACCAGAAGGTGTTTCCGTAAAAGCTACTTCAGCAACTGAAATTGAAGTAGAAGGAATTTCAAAGCAAAATGTTGGACAATTTGCTGCTGAAATTCGCGATGTACGTCCACCAGAGCCTTACAAGGGTAAAGGTATTCGTTACACTGACGAATACGTACGTCGTAAGGAAGGTAAGACAGGTAAATAGTAAATAAATTTTTGAGGTGAAATTGTGATTTCAAAACCAGATAAAAACAAGTTACGCTTAAAGCGTCACAAACGTATTCGTGGCAAAATTTCTGGTACTGCTGAGCGCCCACGCTTAAGCGTTTTTCGTTCAAATAAAAACATCTACGCTCAATTAATTGATGACGTAGCGGGTGTAACGCTAGCAAGTGCCTCATCTTTAGATGATTCTGTTGCAAAGGATTCAGCTAAAGTAGAACAGGCTCAAGCTGTTGGTAAGGCAATTGCCGAAGCAGCAAAAGCTAAAAACATTTCAAATGTTGTGTTCGATAGAAGTGGTTACTTATACCACGGCCGTATTTCAGCTTTGGCAGATGCCGCTCGTGAAAACGGATTAGATTTCTAGGGAAGGAGATAAATACATGGCAAACCGCAACGATTCTCGTAATAATCGCAGAAATAAAGACGACATCGAAGATCAGTTAGTAGCAATTAATCGTGTCACCAAGGTTGTCAAGGGTGGTCAACGAATGAGATTTGCTGCCTTGGTAATCGTTGGCGACAAAAAAGGTCGTGTAGGCTTTGGTACTGGTAAAGCTCAAGAAGTTCCAGAAGCAATCCGTAAGGCCGTTGAAGCTGGTAAAAAGAACATGATTACTGTTCCTAAGGTTGGTACTACCATTCCTCATGAGGTAATTGGACACTATGGTTCAGGTAGTATTTTAATTAAACCTGCCCCAGCTGGTTCCGGAGTTGCTGCCGGTGGTGCCGTTCGTATCGTTATGGATATGGCTGGTATCGCAGATGTTACTTCTAAGTCACTCGGTTCAAACACTCCAATTAATGTTGTTCGTGCAACTATTGATGGTTTGAAGAAGCTTAGAACTAGTGAAGATGTTGAAAAGCTTCGTCACGCAGATTTAGATTAGGGAGACAATATAAATGACTGAATTAAAAGTTACTTTAATTAGAAGTGCTGCGCACCGTCTACCTAATCAACAAAAAATTGTTAAAGCTTTGGGCTTAGGTAGAATCAATAGTACAGCTACTCTACCAGACAACGCTGCTACTCGTGGTGCATTGATGAAAATTGCACACTTGATCTCAGTTGAAGAGATCAACAAATAAATTATTGAGGAGGTGCCGAATTAATGAAGCTTCATGAATTACATGCTGCTGAGGGTTCACGCAATACTAGAAAACGTGTTGGACGTGGTACTTCAAGTGGTTACGGTAAGACTTCAGGCCGTGGACAAAAGGGACAATTAGCCCGTCAAGGTGGACACACTCGTTTAGGCTTTGAAGGTGGACAAATGCCATTATTCAGAACTATGCCTAAGCGTGGTTTTAAGAATGTTAACCGTAAAGAATATGCAATTATTAATTTAGACGACTTAAACAAGTTTAAAGACAATGACGAAGTAACTATTGCAAGTCTTAAAGAAAACGGTTTGGTAAAGAAAGAATTATCAGGCGTTAAATTACTTGCCAATGGTGAATTGAAAGTTAAGTTAAACGTAAAGGTTAACAAAGTTTCCGCCGCTGCCAAGAAAGCAGTTGAAGCTGCAGGCGGATCTGTTGAGGTGATCTAATGTTTTCGACTTTGAAGAACGCCTTTAAGGATAAAGAAATTAGAAATAAAATTTATTTTACCCTCTTTATTCTTTTGCTTTATCGCATTGGAGCTAACATTACTGTTCCAGGTGTCAATGCAAAAGCGATTACTCAAGTTGCACAAACTGGTTTGGTCCCAATGCTGGACACTGTGTCCGGTGGTGGGCTAGATAACTACTCAATCTTTTCACTGGGTGTTTCCCCGTATATCACTGCACAAATTGTTATTCAATTATTGCAAATGGATATAGTTCCTACATTAGTAGAATGGGGAAAGCAAGGTGAAGTAGGTCGTCGTAAGACAAACAATGTGACAAGATGGCTTGCATTGGTTGTTGCTTTCATTCAGAGTATCGGAATCACGCTTGGTTTCAACGCTTTGACTGAGATGGGATTAGTCAAATCACAGACTTGGCAATCCTATGTTGAGATTGCAATTGTGATGACTGCCGGAACAATGTTACTAACCTGGTTAGGTGATGAAATCACTGATAAAGGTTTAGGAAACGGAGTTTCAGTTATCATTTTTGCTGGTATTATTGCTCGACTTCCGCGCGGCCTATGGCAGCTTTATAAAGATGAAGTTATTAACAATAGTGCGAGTGACCGTTGGCAAGGAATTGTGTTCTTCATTGCGATTATCATTGCAATACTCATCGTAACTCAAATTGTTACTTGGGTTGAACAGGCAGATCGCCGAATTCCAATCCAATACACTAGACGAGCAACTACCAGTGGCTCAGAAAGTTTCTTACCATTAAAAGTTAATGTTTCAGGTGTTATTCCAGTAATTTTCGCTAGTTCGTTTATCGTAACACCAGCGACAATTTTAATGGCCTTTCAAAGAACCCAAGGCGATCAACAATGGTACAAGGTAATGACTACAATCTTTAGTCTGCAAACTACGCCTGGTGTAGTAATTTACACAGTGTTGATTGTACTGTTTACTTTCTTTTATGCTTTTGTTCAGGTTAATCCTGAGAAGCTTGCTAAGAACTTGCAAAAACAAGGTGCATACATTCCTAGTGTATGGCCAGGCAAGGATACTCAAAAATACGTTTCAAAAGTGTTGATTAAATTATCAACTGTTGGTTCAGTATTTTTAGGTTTGGTAGCATTGCTACCACAACTTGCAACTAATTTGTGGGGCTTACCAAGTTCAATCGGACTAGGTGGAACTAGTTTATTGATCGTAATTGGGGTTGTCTTGGAGTTATCTCGTCAAATTAACGGCTTGTTAATGAAGAGAGAATATGTAGGATTCATCAGATAGGAACGAATAAATGATTAATTTATTTCTTTTAGGTTTGCCAGGTGCTGGTAAAGGAACAGTATCAGAGCAAATTGTTGATAAGTATCATCTAACTCATATTTCAACTGGGGATATGTTTAGAGAAGCAATGGCTAATGAGACCAAGGTTGGTCTTGAAGCTAAGAGTTATATTGACAAAGGTGATTTGGTACCGGATGAGGTTACAGCTAGATTAGTTGAAGAACGTTTGGGCCAACCTGATATTAAGGAAGGCTACATTCTAGATGGTTTTCCAAGAACTATAGTTCAAGCAGAACTTTTAGAAGAAATCACTAAAAAGCTAAATAAGCCTTTGACTAATGTTATCTCACTTGAAGTTAAAGAAGATACTTTAGTAAATCGTTTGTCAGCACGCTTCATGTGTAAAAAATGTGGTGCAACATATAATAAGATTACAAAGATGCCTAAAGTTGAGGGTACATGTGATCGTTGTGGTAGTCACGAATTTTATCAACGTGAAGATGACAAGCCAGAAGTAGTAAAGAATCGTTTACAAGTTAACGAAAAGATGAATACACCTTTAAAAGACTATTATCAAAAGAATGGAATTCTCAGCGTCGTTGACGGTGAGCAAACTCCAGAAAAAGTCTTTGAAAGTGTTGATGCGGTTTTAAGTAAATAGTAATAATTTGTATATTTACTTTTCCGTGTTATAATTTCAAAGTATGACTGTTTAAATGCGGAGGAACCACTTTGGCAAAAGATGATGTCATTGAAGTAAAGGGTAAAGTTATTGATACTTTACCTAATGCTATGTTTAAAGTTGAATTGGAAAATGGAGCTGAAATTTTAGCACATGTTTCTGGTAAAATCAGAATGCACTATATTCGTATTTTACCTGGAGACCGTGTTACTGTTGAACTTTCTCCTTACGACTTAACAAAAGGTAGAATTACTTATCGGTATATAAAATAATAACGGAGGGAAACATGAAGGTTAGACCATCTGTTAAACCAATGTGTGAACATTGTAAGATTATTAAAAGACATGGTCGTGTAATGGTTATTTGCCCTGCAAACCCAAAGCACAAGCAGCGTCAAGGTTAAAAACAAAATAGGAGGTGCAATTTATGGCACGTATTGCTGGTGTTGACTTACCAAGAGATAAAAGAATCGTTGTTGCATTAACATATATTTACGGTATTGGTGAACCAACAGCTCAGAAAATTTGTGCGGATGCTGGTGTTTCTGAAGACATACGTTCAAAAGATTTGACTCCAGATGACCAAGAAAAGCTTCGCGCAGAAGTTGATAAATACCGTGTTGAAGGTGACTTACGTAGAGAAGTCAGCATGAATATCAAACGGTTAATTGATATTGGTTCTTACCGTGGTATGCGTCACCGCCGTGGACTTCCAGTTCGTGGACAAAATACCAAGAATAATGCCCGTACACGTAAGGGCAGTAAGAAGAGATAAATAAAATTATAAGGAGGTTTATTGATGCCTAAAACAGCACGTAAACGTCGTGTAAAGAAGCACGTTGAAAAAGGCGTTGCTCACATTCACTCTACGTTTAATAATACTTTAGTCATGATTACTGACGCTCAAGGCAATGCAATTGCTTGGTCTTCAGCTGGTGCATTGGGCTTTAAAGGTAGCCGTAAATCTACACCATTTGCTGCTCAAATGGCAGCAGAAGCTGCAGCTAAGAGTGCAATGGACCAAGGAATGAAACATGTAGAAGTTTCCGTTAAAGGTCCTGGCGCTGGACGTGAATCTGCTATCAGATCACTTCAAGCTACTGGGTTAGAAATCACTGCAATTCGTGATGTTACACCAGTTCCCCACAATGGTTCTAGACCACCAAAACGTCGTCGTGTTTAATTTTGTTCTTAATGAAGGACGTTGCGTTTTGAAAGGGGCCTAGTAATGATTGAATTTGAAAAACCAAATATTACCGTTGTGGACCAAGAGAAGTCTTATGGTAAATTTGTCATTGAACCACTAGAACGAGGCTTCGGTACTACTCTAGGTAACTCATTACGTAGAGTTTTACTTACATCTATTCCAGGTACTGGACTTGTTTATGTTCAAATTGATGATGTTTTACACGAATTCTCAACCGTTCCAGGTGTTAGAGAAGACGTTGCTAAAATAATCTTGAACCTAAAGAAGCTTCAATTGAAATCATTTTCTGATGAGCAAAAGACAATTGAAGTAGACGTTGAAGGTCCGGCTACTGTTACTGCAGATGACTTAAAAGTTGATTCAGATGTGCAGGTTCTTAACCCAGAGCAATATATTTGTACTATTGCTGAAGGTGGACACTTACACATGCAAATTGCAGTTAAAAATGGCCGTGGTTACGTTGCAGCAAGTGAAAATAAGAGTGAAGATATGCCAATTGGTGTTATTCCAGTTGATTCTCTCTTTTCACCAATTGAAAAAGTTAATTATCAAGTTGAATCAACTCGAGTTGGTAAAAGAGATGATTTTGACAAGCTCACTTTAGAGATTTGGACTGATGGTTCAATCAAACCTAATGACGCCCTTAGTTTTGCTGCTAAAATTTTGGTAGCACACTTTAAAGTGTTTGAAACTGCTGATGCAAATACCCAATTCAATGACGTGATGGTTGAAAAAGAGGACGACACTGCAGAGAAGAAGCTTGAAATGACAATTGAAGAGCTTGATTTATCTGTTCGTTCATACAACTGCCTGAAGCGTGCTGGCATTAATACTCTGCAAGAACTGACTGATAAGACAGAAGCAGATATGATGCGTGTACGTAATTTGGGTCGCAAGTCATTAGAAGAAGTTAAAAACAAATTAACTGATTTGGGACTTTCACTTCGTCAAGAAGATTAATCTAACAAATAAAAGGAGGTAAACTGATGGCATACCGTAAATTAGGTCGCGATAGTGCACAAAGAAAAGCAATGCTTAGAGAAATGACTACTCAATTGATCATGAACGAACGTATTGTTACTACTGAAACACGTGCTAAGGAAGTTCGCAAAACTGCCGAAAAGATGATTACTTTAGGCAAGCGTGGTGACTTAGCTGCAAGAAGAAGAGCTGCTCGTTACGTACGTAATGAAGTTGCTGATATTCAAGAAGAAAACGATGCAGTTGTTGTAAAATCAGCATTGCAAAAGCTTTTCAGTGATATTGCACCTCGTTATAAAGACCGTAATGGTGGTTACACCAGAATTATGAAGCTGGCTAAACCTCGTAGAGGCGATGCAGCTCCAATGGTTATTCTAGAATTAGTTTAATTTAGATAACCAACTTAATAGCTATTAAGAATTACCCATGAGAGTGAGAATAAGCGTTAAGATGATGACGAAAGTTTAGTCTAGCTTAGATAAGTAAATTATCCCTCCTCATGGGTGATTTTTTTTGTTCTTTTTATCCTGCTGAGTCAGTTTATTTAAACTATTAGCAGGATTTTTATTTTTAAAATCATCCTTTTGAATGTCTAGTTTTCACCTTAACCGTAAGTTATTATAATAGATACAGTAATAGAAAAATTTACCAATAACACTATGCGGTGTGAAGCAGGTGAACTGATAATCATCTAACGAAATATGTGATTAATAGTCTTAAAGAGAAAAATAAAAAAGTGTAAGAAAGCATGATCATCGAAGAATTTTAGTTATTTTTTGGTACAATTAAATCATACTGTGAGAAAGGTGAAATCATGACAACAGATAATATTATAAAAATCAAAAATATCAGCTTCACGTATCCTGAGTCTGATTCGCCTGCTATTGATCAACTTAGCTTTGAGATTCCGAGAGGATCTTGGACATCAATTATCGGTCATAACGGAAGTGGTAAATCGACAATCGTTCGTTTAATCAATGGCTTATTAGTTCCGAATGAAAATGAAGACTCATTTATCGAAGTTGATGGAACAAAACTAACTGATGATTCTGTCTGGGACATTAGAAATAAAGTTGGGGTAGTTTTTCAGAATCCCGATAATCAATTTGTAGGGGCAACAGTTGCTGATGATGTAGCCTTTGGATTGGAAAATCGAGGAGTATTCCGGTCGGAAATGGTAAAGATTGTTCCAGAAGCAATTAAAGCTGTGGGAATGACGGATTATACACATACTGAGCCAGCTAACTTATCAGGCGGTCAAAAGCAGCGGGTAGCAATTGCTGGTATTATCGCAATTAGGCCAAAAGTAATTATTTTGGATGAGGCAACTTCAATGCTTGATCCTGAAGGCAGAGATCGGATTCTAAAGACAGTTCATCAGATGCAGGATGATTACAATTTAACGGTTATTGCAATTACACATGATATCGATGAAGCAAGCTTGGCAGATAATGTGATTGTCATGGACGATGGTCAGTTAATTACTCAGGGCACCCCTAAAGATGTATTCGCACAAGCCGAATTGTTAAAAGAAATTGGTTTAGATATTCCTTTTTATATGCAAGTAAAACAGGCATTACTTGAGAATGAATTTCCAATACCAGAACAAGTTAATTCAGAAAAAGAGTTGATTAAGTACTTATGTCAATTAAATTCGAAAAAGTAGGATATACATATTCACCAGGCTCACCACTAGAGAAAAAAGGACTTGATGATATTAGCTTCGAGTTAAAAGAGGGCTCCTTTACTGCAATTATAGGACATACTGGAAGTGGTAAGTCTACGCTGATGCAACATTTTAATGCGTTGCTTAAGCCTACCGAAGGACAAATTGAAATTGCAGGTACAACGATAACGCCTGAAACTTCCAACAAGAACCTAAAACAACTTCGTAAACATGTTAGTTTGGTATTCCAATTTCCAGAGTCACAGTTGTTTGAAAATACTGTACTTGATGATATAGCATTTGGACCAAAAAATTTTGGTTTTAGTGAAGAGGAAGCTAAAGAAAGTGCACGTTCATGGCTAAATAAGGTTGGTTTACCTAATGAAATTGGTGAACGCTCTCCCTTTGAACTTTCCGGCGGACAGATGCGGCGTGTGGCAATTGCAGGTGTAATGGCCTACGAACCAGATATTTTATGCCTTGATGAACCCGCAGCTGGTCTTGATCCACGTGCACGTAAGCAGATGATGAATTTGTTTTCTGAATATCAAAAAGCTGGTCATACTATTATTTTGGTTACACATAATATGGATGATGTAGCTAATTATGCTGACGATGTTCTTATCTTGGAGCATGGTAAGTTATTGATGCATGATTGCCCTGACCAAGTATTTAAAAATCGTGCGTGGCTCGAAGAACATCATTTAGAAGAACCCAAGGCTTCACTTTTCGCTGCACAGTTGGAAAATTTCACCTTTGCTAAGCCACCGTTAACAAAACACGATTTGGTAAAAGAAATAGAAAAGAATTTAAGGGGGTGAGTGTGCGTGAGTAAAATTTTAATTGGGCGCTATATTTCTGGTGACTCGCTGGTTTATAAAATGGATTCACGCGGTAAATTACTAGCCACTATCTTTTTTATTCTGATTGTTTTTATGGCGAATAACCCTCTTTCTTATTTAATTGTTACAGTATTTAGCTTAGTTGCTGTTGCTGCTACTAAGTTAAAGCCAAAGATCTTTTGGGATGGTATCAAACCGTTAATATGGTTGATACTATTTACTTCCTTTTTGCAGCTCTTTTTTACTGTGGGAGGAAAAGTATATTGGCAGTGGACAATATTTGCAGTTTCAAGCTATGGTATTGAGAATGCGATATTCATTTTTATTCGCTTTACGGTAATTATTTTAATTTCAACCGTTATGACGGTTACAACTATGCCACTTGAAATTGCTGATGCAATTGAATGGATCTTGACGCCGCTGAAGCTAATAAAGGTTCCTGTTGATAAAATTGCGTTGGTTATGTCGATTGCGTTGCGTTTTGTTCCAACATTATTTGATGAAACATTTAAAATCATGAATGCGCAGAGATCGCGGGGAGCGGATTTTAATAATGGTGGATTAATTACCAGGGCTAAAGCTGTAACACCGCTTTTAGTACCACTGTTCATTAGTTCGCTTGAAACTGCGATTGATCTGTCGACGGCAATGGAGTCGCGTGGTTATCGCGGAGATGAAGGTAGAACCAGGTTTCGCGTTTTAAAGTGGTCAAAATATGACTTAGTGAATTTGGGCTACTTTGCTAGTTTAATCGTATTATTATTAGTTTTTAGGACACATTAATGACTACTAGATATAAGATGACTTTGGCCTATGATGGTCACTTGTTTCATGGCTTTCAGTCTCAACCCAATCAGAGAACGGTGCAGGGGACAATTGAAGCAGCTTTAAAAAAAATGACTAAGGGACAAGATGTTTCAATTGAAGGCTCTGGCAGAACAGATTCTGGGGTTCATGCATTAGGGCAGGTTATTCATTTCGATTATCCGGGAACAAGAATTCCGCCAGAAAGAATGATTCGTGCTCTTAATTCAATTATGCCTCTCGATATTGTTTTTAAAAAATGTGAAATAGTTGATGAAAGTTTTCATGTTCGCTATAGTGCGAAAGGTAAATGGTATCGTTATCACGTTAGCTTAGATCGCTTTGTTGATCCATTCAAACGTTTTTATACAGGACATTATCCGTATCCAGTTAATTTGGAAAAGATGCAGCAGGCTGCGACTGACCTAATTGGTACTCATGATTTTACTAGTTTCGCTGCAAGTGGTGGACAAATAAAGAATAAAGTACGGACAATGTATTATGTTAATATTCAAAAAGATGAGCAAGAAAACGAAATTATTTTTGATTTTATTTGCTCCGGCTTTTTGTACAATATGGTGCGAATTCTTGTTGCAACTTTATTAGAGATTGGCAATGGAAAAAGACCGGTGGATGATCTTCCTCGAGTAATTGAGGCAAGAAATCGGGAACAGGTTAGAGAAACTGCACAAGCAAATGGTCTATTTTTATACCATGTTTTTTATGAAGATATCCCCAAAAAATATCGACTGGACAAGGATTAATATTGACAAACTGCTCAAATAGACGTATTCTATTTAAGTATGTTTGTCCACGATAGGCCCCGGAATCTTATTGTTTTCAAACAACGTATTAACGGAGGAAATTAAATTGCGTACTACACAATTAGCAAAACCTAATGAAATTGAACGTAAGTGGTATGTTATTGACGCAACAGACGTATCTTTAGGTCGTCTGTCTACTGCAGTAGCAACTATTTTAAGAGGTAAAAACAAGCCTCAATATACACCAAATGTTGACACTGGTGACAACGTTATTATTATCAACGCTGCTAAGCTTAAGTTGACTGGTAAAAAGGCTACTGACAAGATTTACTACCACCACTCTTCTCATCTTGGTGGCTTAAAAGCTACTCCAGCAGGTGACTTACTTGCCAACAACCCAGTTAGATTAGTTGAATTGTCAGTTAAGGGAATGCTTCCAAAGAACACTCTTGGTCACCAAGAATTCATGAAGATGCATGTTTATGCTGGTGAAGACCACAAGCATGAAGCACAAAAGCCTGAAAAATTAGACATTAACAAATTAATCTAGGAGGTTAAATTAAATGGCACAACAAGTTGCATATGCAGGTACTGGCCGTCGCAAGAATTCAGTTGCGCGTGTACGTTTAGTACCAGGCAGTGGTAAAATTACTGTTAACAACAAAGACATTGATGAATACATTCCATTCCCTAACTTAGTTAAGGACTTGAAGCAACCATTGACTTTGACAGAAACTGACAACCAATATGACGTTAAAGTTAACGTAAATGGTGGTGGATTCTCAGGTCAAGCTGGTGCAATCCGTTTAGGTATTGCTCGTGCTCTTCTTGAAGTAGACCCAGATTTCCGTGGTCCATTAAAGAAGGCAGGCTTCTTAACTCGTGATCCAAGAATGGTTGAACGTAAGAAACCAGGTCTTAAGAAAGCTCGTAAAGCTTCACAATTCAGTAAGCGTTAATTTTATTTTAGATGTATTAACGTTTTGCTGCAGGATTGCAGAGCATAAAATAAAAAAGCACTTACTAAACTACAGTAAGTGCTTTTTTGTTGTAATTTTTTGGAGATAGATAATGGTACAAATAGAATTAACTCGCTTTAGAATTAAAAAAGGTAAAGAACAAAGGGCTGAAGAGTGGATGAAATTCCTAAATGATCATCATGCTGATACAGTTGCGATAATGGCAGGTGAGAAAATGTATGTTGAAACTGTTTTTAAAGAAGAAAATGCCGATGGCTATATGTATTTTTACTGGTACTCAATTCAAGGTGAAAATGGTAATGCAGTTGAAGATTCTGAGAGCTATATTGATAAAAAACACCTAAAGTACTGGGAAGAATGCATTGATAGCATGTATCACCCTGTTGATATGACCTTGATGCAAAGTTTGCTTGCACCTAAAATTGAAGACTGCATTAACTAAAAAGCTAATATAAATTGCATTACTTTTTGTAGCAACTTGGTAGAGAAGAATAGAAATCATGGCATCTATGAAAGGCAAAAGACAAGCTTCTTAAATCGTAAGAAGCTTGTCTTTTTGTATATTTGTTTCCAAAAATTAAAATTCTGAATTTTATTAATGCACTTATTCATAGCGCAAGGCCGTAATTGGATCTAATTTTGCGGCTCGTCTTGCTGGCAACGTTCCTGCTAAAAATGTAATTAGGCAAATGATACCGACGATTAACAAGCTACTGGACCAATTAAACTGGACTAAAACAAAACCATCTATTCCTTTAAGGAAACTACTTGTTGCTGCTTTATTCAATAATTGGCCTAAGCCCATTGCAGAAATTAATCCTAACAATGACCCGATTAATCCAATTAAAATAGCCTCACAGCTAAAAATTGAGAATACTTTCCCGCGGCCTAAGCCAAGGGCTTTCATTAAACCAATTTCACGTGTTCGATCACGAACTGACATGTAAAGTGTATTGATAACACCGAAACTAGCAGCAATCAATGCAATTGCCCCAAAGATAATTAACACACCGGTTGCTGCATTAAAGGTTTGAAATAGTTGTTTGACGGCTTCCTTTAGAGTTTGTGCGTCATAGCCTTTTTTGCTAAGGGCCTTTTCGGCCTTTGCAACTGCTGCGTCGCTTTTTCCAACTGGAGTTGCCACAACTTCGGTATAACGATCTTTAAGTGCTTTCGGCAGACCATCTTGGTTGGCGGCAACAATTTTTTCACTTAAGCCATGACTATATACTGATTGACCGCTGTTTACCATACTCTCGTTTCTGATACCAACAACTTTTGCAGTGATAGTTGATTTTTTCTTAGTAACAGGTGAAATAACAAACAAGTTTATCTTTTTGCCAAGTATCTTACGAACATTTTTATAGCCAAAAGCCTTAGCCATTTCTTTTGTTAATAAAATTTCTGATTTATTTCCAGAAGTAGCTACTTGTTTACCAGCAAATAAATCATATTTGATACCAAAGGTAGTTTGCGCGTTGATCACATATTTAGTCTTACTTTTACCTTGAGCATATTCAACGTTATCATCTTTCATTGCTTTAACGTTTTTAATTCCTTTGGTGCGCTTGATTTTTTCGACATCTTTTTTAGTCATCATGCCGTCAGCGTTTTGACTACTTTTCTTAGTACTATATTTCTGCGGTCCTGTACCATCTCCAGCTGAGTATTGCGGTGAAATAATCATTTGCTCAGTGTTACCAACATTACCAATTTGTTTATGTAAATAGTCATTAACACCCGTATTAATTCCTAGTGTAATACTAATTGTTAAAGAACCAATTAAAACGGCAATAATAGTTAATAGAGTTCTTCCTTTGTTATGCCATAAGTTGGATCCAGCAGAGTTTAAAATATCACGGAATTTCATTAGAAATCTCCTTTCACTACTTGACCATCTTTAATTTGGATTTGACGATCACATTTTTGGGCTAAGTCTGGATCGTGGGTAACGATAATCAAGGTAATACCTTTTTCACGATTCAGTTTGAAAAGAATATCTTCAACTTTTGCACCGGTATTAGAGTCTAAATTACCTGTTGGCTCGTCGGCAAAGATAATTTCTGGATTGTTAACAAGTGCTCGGGCGATACAAACGCGTTGCTTTTGACCACCTGATAGAGCACTAGCTTTATTATTCATTTTTGCTTCTAAACCAACCGCTTCAAGTGCAGAAGTTGCTAATTCACGTCGTTTTTTGCCAGTTACACCAGCTATCTTCATTGGCAACATAACGTTCTCAAGAACACTATCTTGTGCATTGAGGAAAAACTGTTGAAAAACAAAGCCAAAAGTCTGGTTTCGCAACTTGTTTAATGACTTTGCCTTAATTTTTGCTGTTGGTTGGTCATTTAGTAAAATGCTGCCTGAAGAGGGATGATCTAGCAAAGCCATAATATGCATTAAGGTTGATTTGCCAGAGCCACTTTTACCAATGATAGCAACTGATTCTCCTTTTTCAATCTTCAAACTAACGCCGCGTAATGCCTGAAAGCTAGTTGTTCCTTTCCCATAAGTACGTGTAATATCCCGCACCTCAATTAAACTCATTTTATTCACTCCTTTTGTACTGCTGTCATATATAAATAATACACTGGATGATTTAAAATTCAATACATTATGGAACTAAAATTAAAAAAAGATGTAAATGAGAGTAATGTAGTAGCGTAAAATTCATTAGTTGCCTAACTAATTGAAGTTTAATTGACACTTCGGTTGCAATCTGATGGCTTGCATAACATGTTTTTGAGTTCTACAATATTATATATAATATAGTATAGAGGAGATGGAAACATGCATTTTCAAATTCAGTCACGCTTGCTTGACGGTGCAATTTTATCCTTTATTGATGAAGAAAGTCTTTAAAAGACTAATTACAGTGGAATAGGACTAAAGTAACTGAACTCATTTTCAAAACCACCTTTAATTCAAATTGACTTCTTGTCTTTAAACCAGCATAATCAGCAATAACAATTTTTTACTAAGTGCAAACGGCACAAGAAGGAGTGGATTATAATGTTGAAAAAACCATCTAAATTAGCTCAAGGTGACAAAATTGCTGTTGTGAGCCTTTCGCAGGGAACACTGGGTGAGGACTTTGCAGCTCATCAACTTAAGCTGGGTAAAAAAAGAATTGAAGAACTGGGATTAACACCTGTTTTTATGCCTAATGCTCTTAAAGGAATAGATTTTGTCAAAAATCATCCTGAAAAAAGGGCGACCGATCTGAAACAAGCTTTTCTTGATCCAGAAATAAAAGGAATAATTGCGGCTATCGGCGGCGATGACACATTCAAGATTTTGCCCTTTTTAATGGAAGACGAAGAATTTAAACAGGCAGTGGTTAAGCAGCCAAAACTGTTCACTGGTTTTTCAGACACAACAATTGACCATCTGATGTTTTACCGGCTAGGGATGCAGAGCTTTTATGGTCCAAGCTTTTTAAACGATTTTGCAGAACTTGATACAGAAATGCTGCCGTATACGAAGAAGACAATCGAGCACTTTTTCACCAATCCTGCCACTACTGAAATTCCAGCGAGTGAAACTTGGTATGAGGAAAGAACAGATTTTTCTGCTGTCCAAGTTGGCCAACCACGTGTCAGTCACCAAGATTCTGGATATCAAGTCTTGCGTGGACACGGGCAAGTTCAAGGTCATTTGTGGGGTGGCTGTATCGATAGCATTTATGATGCATTAGATGGAGAACGCTATAGCGATGAACCAGCAGTGATTGCACGTTATCAATTGCTTTTAAAGCCAGAAGAAACTAAGGACAAAATCATCTTTCTTGAAACTTCTGAAGAACAGCCGGAACCAGCTTTGTATCGGAAAAAGTTGGCGCGCCTCGCTGAAGCTGGAATTCTTGAAAATGCGCAAGCAATTTTAGTTGGCAAACCTCAAAACAAAAAGTACTTTGCTGAATATCAAAAAGAACTGCTTGAAGTAACACAAGAATACAATACACCTATTTTGTATAACGCCAATTTTGGTCACGCTTATCCACATACGGCATTGCCATATGGTGCGTTAGCGAAAATCGACTTTGATCAGCCAAGTCTGACAATTATGGAACCATGGTTTGCATAATTAGAAAAAAGAAGCCATCTAGCATAGAGCTAGGTGGCTTTTTTGTGTAGATAAATTAAAAATTAGCGTGAAGGACTGACCCAAGTTCCAGAGCCATGACCCAAGATAGTTTTAATTGCAGGAACAAAAGTTGTCACAATAGTAAGTGTGTTGATAATCCACAAACATAATAGGTAAATTGGCGCAAATAGTAAATACTCAATCTTATTGCCTTTGCGGTCAATCATTAGTGCGATAACTAATTGCATTGTACCCGCAATCATTTCAAAGCAAATCAAGATTAAAGCTGAGAATAACAAGTAAACTAACTGGGACCAATTTTGTGTAAGTGCAAAATTACCTACTAAATAGGTGAAAACAAATGTGGCTAACCAGAAGAAGAAAGACCAACAAATGCTTAGTGTTTGATCCAGTAACATTAATGACTCACCTAAATTTTTGAGTGGATGGCGTAAAACCTTTCTTAAATTGGTCAACCAAACTTCGGTTCCACCCTTTGCCCAGCGCTTACGTTGGTGGTAGAGTTCTTTGAGCGTTTCTGGAACAAGTGTGTAAGAAATGATTTCAGGGGCAAAAACTGCCAACCAGTTGTTCAGTTGGTGGTCCCAAGCAACACTGATGTCTTCGGTTGCCCGGTCCTGTCGAAACATCCCCACATCAATTAGGGCACTCTTGCGGTACATCGTGTTCGCACCGCTATAGGCAAAAATACTACCGAAAACCCCCATTTCCGCTCTTTTAATAATGCCAACAATGCTTGAAAATTCAACTGTGGTCGATTTGGTAATCAACTTGGTTCTATTCCGAACTTCCACATTAGAAGTCACAGCAGCGATATTTTGTCCTTCCGGACTATTAAAATAATTAACGTAGCGCATCAGAGCATCTGCTTCTGGAAGTGTATCCGCATCGTTGCTGAGCACTAAGTCACCTTTAGCAAAAGCGAGGCCGATATTAAAAGCATGAGCCTTACCCTTATTTTCAGCTAAGCGAATTACACGCAATCGCTTAGATTGTTGCTGCAATTTATGCAGAATTTTGGGTGTATTGTCGGTTGAGCAATCGTCGATCACTAGTACTTCATAATTAGTGTAGTTTAACTCATTAAGTAGGTAGCTAATCGTTTCTTTAATTGTAACCTCTTCATTATGAGCGGGAACCATGATGGTAATAAAGGGCTGTTCACGTGAGTCCAAAATCGTGAAGTTCCTCTTTTTGTTTTTAAAAACATATTTATAACAAAGTCCACCAACGAACCAGGCCAAACCGCCTAAGATTGGGTAGGAAACTAAAATCAAAAATAGTACTTTAAAAACTGTTTTAGCTATTAGCCAGATTGATGTCATAACTTCCTTTCTCCTTTGGCAAATAGTGTCTGAGCAAAGTCAGTCTCAAGGTTTTGTTGCGGCTCAACACAATAAAAACTGCAGTTGTGCCGTTCGTCCGAGTTACCAAATTTCTCCTGCCAGGCCTGTTCGACTAGTTGTGAACGCTCTTGTTGCCGGTCTTGGTCAACTACGAGATGGTCACGCCAGCTAGCAGCGAAGCGATAATTGTTTAAAAAAGTTAATGTTAGATAGGAGATGCTGATAAAAACAAAGTAATCGTCAAAGAATTTTGCTAAAAATTCCAGTGGACGCAAAATAGCAGTATTGTAGTTAAAGGGGAGTAGGGATGCAAAGTGAGGCTGCCAAAGTGGTAGGGCTAATCCAAAAAAGGGCAAAAAAACAAATAGCCAGCCGAGCAAAGCTATGCTTGTTTGCTCGATTTTTAGGTGCCAATCTCCACTAGTAAAATAGTCATCTTCAATTAAGTCAGTTGTTCTTTTCTGCTTCAAAGCAATTTCCCTCCTTGCTAGGTAAACTGTGCATTAACAAAGTGCGTTTTATACTTTATTATGGTTTGGATTTATGTGCAATTTTGAATACCCAGCTTTAGAAATTTTCAAGAAAGATTATCATTTGCTTAACTACTTTAACCTTACTTAATAAATGTCGAAGTAAATTAAAGAACAATTCTAAGCGCTCTAACAAAGTCATTTTCAAATAAATGACTCTGTTTTTGTGCCAAAAATCATCGCAGAAGTCTGCGATATATTTGCATAAAGTGCTGTAGCACCTTGTTTACTAGCTGTGAATAAAAATATGCTTTTTCCACTTAATATGGAAAAAGCTTGTAATTACAAAATATTGATAACAGTTTAGTATAAATAAATGTAAAGGGTTTCAAAATAAGGAAGTGAGAACAGGTAATGAAATTTTCAGCTAATGACGTTTATTTGGACGTCAATGAGCAAAGTGTTGATTCCTTTTTAAAGTATGCTTCGCAAGTTGCTTGTAATGCAGGTTTTGCTGCAGATGCAAGTGAACTAGAGCAAAGCTTTTTGGCAAGAGAACAAGAATATCCAACTGGGTTAGAAGACGGTTTTGCAATCCCACATGCAAAAACGGAGACAGTCAAGCGGCCAGGTTTTATCTACTTCAGATTGACCACACCACTTGATTGGCAAACATACGATGACAAGCCGGTGACGGATGTATTTGCGTTGATGGTGCCACCAGAAAATGCTGGGGATGAGCACTTGAAAATGTTAGCAAGTTTGTCTACTGCCTTACTTGAGGATGATTTCAAACAAGAGTTACGTCAGTTGACCTCTAAAGAAGAGATAGCCAACTTTATTAATCAAAAGATTGGAGAATAACTATGAATGTAGTAGGAGTTTCAGCATGTCCAGCTGGATTAGCCCATACTCCAATGGCAGCTAAAGCCTTGGAAAAAGCGGGTAAGGAATTAGATTGGAATGTCAGAATTGAGCAACAAGGGATGATGGGTCCAGTTAATCCAATTACTCAAGCAGAAGCAGATGCAGCTGACTTTGTCTTGATTGCATCTGATCAAAAAATCACTAGTATGGAACGTTTTGAAGGTAAACCAATTATTCGAGTAGATATCAACACCTGTATCAAGGCACCTAAAGCTGTCTTGAAGAAGTGTGCTGCTGCGGTTAAGAAGGAGAACTAAAAATGAAGAGAATTTTGAAAGAATGGGAAGGAGCCATTATGAGTGGGATCTCTTACATGATCCCGACAGTTATTGGTGGTGCGCTAGTTGTTGGTGTTCCGCAATTAATTGGTATGTGTTTTGGTTATGGTGACCTTTCTAAATTTGCCAAAACTGGTGGCTTTTTCCACTTGCTTTATCAAATTAACTCCGTTGGTTGGATAGGTATCGGCCTAGTTAACCTGGTTATTGGTGGCTACATTGCCTATGCGCTTGGTGACAAACCAGCTTTGGGAGCCGGCTTTATCGGTGGACAATTAGCAACCAATAACCAACTTGGCTTCATCGGTGCGATTGCAGCTGGTTTGATTGCAGGTTATGTTGCACGTTGGTGCCGTAAAATCAAAGTTCCAGAAAAGTGGAATTCAGCTATTGAATTAATTGTTATGCCACTTTTAACCGTTGGTTCGGTTGCTTTGTTTGTTGGTGTAGTCTTAACACCGCCACTTGCCTGGCTTAATAATGGTTTAACCTCATGGGTTAAGTTCATGGTAGAACAAAAGACTAACGCTATTTTGTTAGCTGCCATTATGGGCGCCATGATTGGTTCAGACCTTGGTGGTCCTATCAACAAGGCAGCTTGGGGTGTAGGTAACTTCTTCTTTATCGAAGGAATTTACCAACCATGTCTCTATACTAACATCGCCATTTGTGCAATCCCAATGGGTTACGCACTTATGAGTTTCATTTGGCCTAAGAAGCGTTTCTCAGCAGAATTGCTAGAGATGGGTCATAACAACTTAATTATGGGTACATTTGGAATTACTGAAGGAGCTATTCCATTCATGATGAAAGCTCCTCAATTAATCATTGTAAACGTTATCGGTGGTGCACTTGGTTCAGCAGCAGGTGCATGGCTAGGTGTTAAATCACATATCCCACCTCTAGGCGGTTTACCTGGAATTTTAACAGCCGACAATATTTTAGCTTACCTCGGCGGAATTCTAGTTTGTGCTTTGTTCATTGCAATTGTCGCTCCATTAGTTGCTGACTTTACTGACAAAGATTCTACACCTGGTGAAGAATCAATGAGTGATGATGATATTGAATTAAACATCCAATAATATGAAACCGAAAAAACTATAGTTGGGAATCAAATCAATCTTTTCTAGCTATAGTTTTTTATTTTTAGGAGAAAAAATGGTAAAAAAAGTTTTTGTCGTTCCACATACTCACTGGGATAGGGAATGGTTCTTTACCTCAGATCAAGCGAAAGTATATCTACTAAAAGATTTAAAAGATGTTCTTGATTATCTTGAAGCTTCAGGACAATATGGTTCTTTTTTGCTGGACGGTCAGTCTTCACTAATTGAGGATTATTTAAACTGGCGTCCGCAAGAGCGAAAGCGGGTTGAGAAGTTAGTTAAAGAAAAGAAACTAATTCTCGGACCATGGTATACCCAAACGGATCAGTATCTAGCTTCTGGGGAAAGCATTATTAACAACTTACGTATTGGAATGAAGCAGAGTGATGAATTAGGTGGGCATATGAACGTTGCCTATGTTCCTGATTCATTTGGTCAAGAATCAAGTATGCCCCAAATATATCAACAGCTTGGTATTGATGATGCTGTTTTGTACCGTGGCTTTTCACTTGATGATACTAAGCAATCCGAATTTACTTGGCAAGGTGAGGACGGCTCAGAAATCAGTGTTTTCCGGATGGCCTGTGGTTACTTTATTGGCGGCGTAGTCGATGAAACTAAGCTAGCCCAGTTAATGACTGAAGAACCATTTAAAACAGTTGTTGACCAAGCTTCAACTGATAATGTGCTATTTCCAAATGGCTCTGATATGGCACCGTTACGTTTTGATCTACCTGAGTTTATCGAGCGGCTTAATCAAGCAAATAAAGGAAAGTTCACTTTTGAAGTTGCTTCACTCGAGGATTACATTACAGCTGTTAAAGAAGCTAAACCTGAATTGCGACTGATTACGGGAGAGCAGGATTGTGGCAAGGACATGCGTGTTCATAAGTCAATCTCATCTTCACGTGCCGACTTAAAAGCCCTCAACACCAAATTGCAAAATTATCTTGCAAATGTCGTAGAACCAGTTCTTGCACTAGGAAGCTATTTTGGCATACCTTATCCAACCAAAACGCTTGAAGACTTGTGGAAAAAAATGGCTAAGAATGCAGCACATGATTCAATGGGAAACTGTGTGTCTGATCGGGTAAACGCGGATATTAAAGCACGCTATCAAAAGGCCGAAGATATAGCGACTGCGCTGGTTGAAGTAACTTTACGGCAAATTTCCACAGGTGTTAAAAATGATGGTCACCCAATTACACTGACCGTTTTCAATACCTTGCCAGTTGAACGCGGCGGTGTGATAAGCAAACGGATATATTCCCCAAGTCGTAACTTCAAAATTCAAGATTATAACGGGCAAAATATCCCCTTTGAAATCACTGCTGTCAAAGATGTAACTGAGTTAATTACGTCCTCAACAATTCAACTTGATCCAGGTCAAGCAATTTATTTACCGGAAAAAGTGTATCAGCTTGATGTGAACATGCAGTTAGCAAGCATCCCCGCTTTTGGTTACAAACAGTTATCTTTACTTTCAGAGCAGGACCAGGAAATTGACTTACCAACAAGACAAACTGGAACCAAGATTGAAAATGAGTTCTATCAAATTTCAGTAAATGTTGATGGTAGTTTAGACATTTTGGATAAACTGAATAATCACTTATATCGGAAACAAGCAATCTTAGAAGAAAATGGTGATGATGGTGACTCCTACAACTATTCACCTGCCAAACAGGATTTAGTTAGTTACTCAACAGCACAACCTCATCGCTCACAATGCATCCAAAATGCACTAAGCAGCAAATTAATTATTGACTATGATTTTAGTGTACCGAGTGATTTGGCTGCTCGGGCTAAGGGCTTGACTGATGTGAAGATGCCAACGCAAATGATAGTGACACTTGATCAGGCATCAAAGCTGATCAAATTTGAGCTTAATGTCGATAACAGACTGCCAAAGAGTCACCGTTTATGCATCGATTTTGACAGTGAAGTAGTTACTAATACAAGTATTGCCGACATTCAGTTTGGTACGATAAAACGTCCGCTAAAGAAGAAGCAAGCTTTAAAAGACTGGCACCAAAATCAAGGTGCATGGCAAGAAAAGCCAATTTCGATTAACACTGTTCAAAGCTTTGTTGCGATGTCCGATCATGAACGTGGGCTTGCACTTATTCCACAAGGAGTTCGTGAATACGAATGTATTGGAAAAGACAACGCCACAATTAGATTAACTGTTTTCCGGACATATGGAATGCTAGGAAAACGCGACTTGCTCTATCGACCGGGAAGAGCATCGGGGGATGAAACCGTGCCAACGCCTGAGGCTGAACTAAATCAGCACTTATCCTTCGAGTTAGCCATGACAACCATGCAAACTGGCTATGATCAGGCTGCTTTGGCTAGCGAGGTTAAAGCGTTTGAGACACCACTACAGGTCTATCAATATGCGGAATTTTTGAATGGTCGATTAACTTTTCCATTCAATCCGGTTAAGCGAACAGCTGATCCTGAACTCAGCCTCTTTAAGACCGATGACCAGTTAGTTATCAGCACGGTTGAACAAACAGAAGAGGGCACAGGCTATCAAATGAGATTGTATAATCCGCTGTTTCATCCTGTAGGTGACAAAATTACGTTTAATAAGCAACCACAAGTGGTGCAACTAGTCGACTTATTAGGAAACAAAATTGCGGATTTGCAGGTAGACAACCGGACAGTTGTTCTGCCAGAAATTAATCACGCTAAGTTCATGACAGTTTATTTTGAATTATAGGAGAAATTATGGTTAAAGCATATTTTGTAAATCACACACACTGGGATCGAGAATGGTATTTCACTACTCAGGATGCTCAGGTTTTAAGTGATCAATTGTTTACACAAGTTTTGGACGAACTTGAGGATCATCCAGAAGCAAACTTTACTTTGGATGGCCAGATGTCAATTGTGGACGAGTATGTCGAAATTCATCCTGAAGCCAAGGAGCGAATTCACCGTTTAGTTAACCGAAAGCAGCTATTCATTGGACCATGGTATACCCAAACAGATGCAATGGTACCGAGTGCTGAGTCGTTATTGCGTAACTTGATTATCGGTATTATCGACGCAAGAGAAAATTATGGTGAACCAATGATGTTAGGTTATTTGCCTGACACTTTTGGCTTTAATGCCAACTTGCCAATGATTTTAAATCAAGTGGGTATCCATGACTTTTTATCTTGGCGTGGGACGAATTTTAAACGACAAACTAATTCTGTATACTTTAAATGGAAAGCAATAGGTGGCAAAGCTGTCTTTGCGGCTAATTTCCCACTGGGGTATTACACCGGTCAAATCGATTTGGAATCAAAGCGCAACTTACAAGATTTTGTCAAAAATCGCTTAGATAAGGGAATTGAATTTGAAGCATTAAATGGCAATAATGATGAGGTTTTGGTTCCTTCTGGAATCGATCAAATGAACATCATTCATGATGTTTCAAAAACAATTGAAAAAGTTAACGAGCTTTCGCAAAATGATGTCGAAATTAGTACATATCCACAGTTTATGAACAAGTTACGTTCTAAGAAACTACCAGAATATCAAGGGGAATTAAGATATCCAACTTATTCTCGAGTTCACAGGACAATTACATCGGTTAGATCGCGTAATAAGCGAAGTAATTTTGAACTTGAACAAGCTATTACCAGACGTTTAGAACCACTTATGGTAATTGCCAAGTATGCAGATATTCCAATTTCAAATGGAATTGTGGTTAAACTGTGGAAATTATTATTTGAATTGCAACCACATGACACTTTGGGTGGAAGTGTTACTGATAATGTTGCAGTTGACATGGAGCACCGGATTAAGCAAGCAAACGAGATTGCTGATGGTGTGGAAAACTATATTAAGAAGAGAATCGCACAACGGTTAAATCTGTCTGATCACGATGTCATTGTCTTTAATACTGATCCATACGAGTTTAATGGACGCAAAACAGTTGAAGTAGTTAGTCAAAGTAGTCAAGTTAAATTCCCAGCAGAGAATAAGGCTGTGATTGTGGGCAAGGAAGAAGTTAAATCGCGTCCACATATTATGCAGTTAACGCCAAACGGCTATGAATTTAAGGATGAACCAGGCTACTTTAAACTCAAGGTCAGTCTAGAAGTAAAAATGGCTGGTTTAGGTTATCAAGTGCTGCATTTCGAGGATAGTGATCAAGCAGTAGACGAGTTCCAAAGCATAAGTGGAAAATCAATTGGTAATCACCGGGTTCAACTGGCCTTTGAAGATGGTGCCTTTTATTTAAGCACTAAATACAAGACATTCAATGATGTTATTAGTATTTATGATCAAGCTAATGATGGTGATACCTATGATTTCTCGCCACTTCGATGGGATGAAGAGAAGCAACTTGATTGGAATGGAACAATCAAAAAAGAAGTTGCTGATGGAATTGAAAGATTGATTCTAACTGGCACATGGCAATTACCGTTTGATTTGGAAGACCGGGTTGACAACGAAGCGCCTAAAACAGTTGATGTGAGCTATCAATTAATTTTAACGATAGCAGCCACTTCGGATGTGATTTCAGCCAAATTAACGATTGATAATCAGGCTTTGTCACATCGCTTACGCTTGCGTCTAAAAACTGGTATTACGACTAAGGCGGCACACGCGCAGATTCAAGGTGGTTTTCGTCAAACAGAAAATGAAGCGATTGATGATAACTGGAACGATGAATTTGTTGAAAAACCAGTTAACATTTATATTTTTGATCGTGCAGTCGGCTTACATGATAAGAAAGACGGTCTCTATTTCTTTGGAACTGGTCAAAAGGAATATGAAAAAGTTGACGGTTCCCTTTATATCACGCTTATGGCAACTACGGGACAACTGGGTAAATCAGACTTATTGTGGCGTCCTGGACGTGCATCTGGAGACACAACTTCTGTTGGCCATATCATGATGCCAACGCCGTTAGCTCAAGAAACTGGAGCTAATGAGTTCTCGTTTGGTTTGTATGCCCCAAGTAATGCTGAGCTTGCAGAAAATAAACTGACAAAAGTAATCAGCGATTGGTATGCCCCATCAGTTAGTTACCAGATGCAAAAATATAATCTCTTTGTTAATCGTCTTGATAACAAGTTATGGGATATTGAATTTTCACCAAAATTAACCAAGATTGAACAAACTGAATCTTGGCTAAATATCAAGCAAAATGTTGAAGTTTCAGCACTGTATCCTGCATACACAATTAAAAACAACTTGGTTCTCCGTCTTTCAAATCCGACCGCAGAAGTAGTTGATGTTTCTTATCTAAAAGACGCTGGCTTTACTGTAGTGAACGGTTTGGAAGAGATAATTGACCAGGATTACCAAATTGCCCCTTATGACATGTTGACCTTGATTAAGCAAATATAGCAGTTTGTAACTTATATAACTAAATGAGAAGAAGTGAATGTATGAAACTATCTTATAAACGATTGGGAATGATCCTCGAATTTTTATTAAATAATTCCGCCAACCGCTACGTTTCTGCCTCCTTTTTAGCTCAAAAGTGCAATGTAAGTACGAGAACAATTAGATCCGATATTCAAGCATTAAACCGTGAATTAAGCAGCTTGCAAGTTGAAATAAAAAATAAGCGAGGCGAGGGCTTTTACCTAAGTGATTTTGATAAAAAAACTGAGCAAAAGCTAACGGAATTGGCACGAAGTGATTTGCCGGCTTCAAGTTCAGGTGAGCGAATTGCTGAAGTTGAGCAGTACTTATTGGTTAATAGTCGTGTTAAATTAGATGATCTGACAGAGAAGCTGTTTATCAGTGATAATACCTTCTTCACATACTTGGTAACAATTAAGAAAGAGTTCAGTGATTTTGGACTACGAGTTGTGAAAGATGGAGATGAGTATTATGTTGACGGCTCTGAATCTGCCAAACGCAATTTTATTATTAGTAAACTTATTAATAAGAAGTCGAATAGCTATATCGTTGACTTTACAGAACGCGAGAAGAGTATTTTTGCTAACTTAGATTTGAACTTGTTAAAAGAAACGGTGCATGGTTTTTTACGTCATTATAGTTACCACTTATCGGATATTAATACTAAAAACATTATCTTGCATCTTGCCTTAGCAATCTCGAGAATTAAGATGGGTTACCGGATAGAGACTGGTAATTCGGTGGAAATTAAGCTTCCGGCTCAGAGCGCTATTCAAAAACTGTTTCAAAAATTGGAAGCAGAATTCCAAGTGGAGTTCAATCAAGTAGAAGCCAATGACCTAATTTATCATTTTGCTTTGAATTATCCTGAATGTGTAAGTGAAAATGATCACGTTAGTATAAAGGACAATATTAATAGTGCCATTACGATTTTTTTGGAAAATATCAAAAAAGAGTTTGCAATCGATTTATTAGATGATCGTGAACTGCGGGTTAATTTGACGCAACACTTGACCAATCTAGTGAAAATTAAGACGGTTAATGGTAATCGGAAGAATCCGTTGTTAAACGTCATATTGTCCACTTTTCCCTATGCGTATGAAATTACGGCTTATTCAGCACCAATTTTGGAGCACATGCTCAATTTAAAATTGAATGACGATGAACTCTCCTTCATTACGCTGCATATAGGTGCATCGATTGAGCGGCAGGGAAATCTTTCGTCTCAAAAAAACGCTGCACTAATTTGCGGGAATGGAATTTCAACAGCTGCACTTGTACGTGCAAAATTGCAAACTCAATTTGCGTCCTTTTTAAATATTACGGGAACTTATACCTATGATGAGTATCTAGCAGGTAAAGCAAGTGGTAATGACTTTCTTATTTCGATGGTGCCTTTGACTGATGACACGGTACCAGTGATTCAAATTGATTTAACTAATTTTCACAATGATATCTTGCAACTGTCTGAATATTTGAAATCACTTAATAATCCATACCGCGCGATTAATAAGCTGTTTGATGAGGAAAATATCTACTTAGTGCAAGAACCGTTATCCAAAGCGCAATTACTCGATATGCTAATTAAAAACTTAGAGCGTAAAAAAATTGTTAACAAAGATTTCAAACAACGTGTAGACGAACGAGAAAAGATGTATTCAACCGCAATTGGTGGAAAAATAGCTATCCCGCATTCCTTAGGCTATGCTACGAAAAAATCAAAGGTATCTTTTGCTCGCTTAGATAAGCCAATCAAATGGGATGAAAAAAATGAAGTTAAATATGTATTTCTCTTGGCAATTGCCCGTCAAGATTATCTAAGTGTCCAGAAATTATTTGATTTCATTGTTGATTTACAAACTAATCTAACTTTTCGCAAAATTATTGATAAGAGCTCAAGTCCCAAAGAAATTAAGCACGCAATTAGTTCATTAATTAAATCAAGCTACTGATAGTACAAAAAATAATTAATCAGCGAAACGAACTTTTTTAGCAGTTCGTTTTTTGCTAGTTTTAAGTAAAATTGTTCTATACTGAACTTGAAAATAAGCTTGAAGTTAAAGGGTTTTGTCATAGCATTTAGCCTCAACTAAGACTATATTTTTAAAAACTATAGCCAAACTAAATGCTCTTGAGTGAAGAATTACACAATGATAGAATTGTGCGACAAGGAGATGAAGCAATGAAATTAGAAAAAGCAATGACAATTTTAGGATGGGTTGCCTCTGTGACGGCAATTATTATGTATGTGTCCTACATTCCACAAATTATTAGTAATCTGAATGGAGTTAAAGGCAATCCAATCCAGCCACTCGCTACAGCAATTAATACGCTACTATGGGTTATTTACGGGCTCTTTAAAGAAGAGCGTGATATTCCAATAGCTGCCTGCAATGCCATCGGCTTTGTTTTCGGCTTAATTGCGTTTTTCACTGCTCTATAAGAGTTAAATATTGAAAGGTCATTCCTACTTTAGGGATGACCTTTTTATTTGCTGTTGTAGTTACTGATTTATTATACAAATGCCAAGATGAAAGACCGTAAAATTAAACTTTAGTATTTCAGATATTATTCGCATTTCTGGCTCGAATAACTTTGATTCAAATGGTCCAGCAGCAATGGTTCAGAAACTTGCACGTAATGCATACTTCAAAAATAAAGAAGGCATTATGTGCTAACAGCTAAGAGGGGGTTTCAAACCTGACGACCTACGGCATTCGGATGATTGGTAATAGTGAATTTCATGAACTCAAGAATGACAAGCAAATAATGTACTTGCAGCAGGAGTAGCAGCTAATGCTGTTTTAGGTCTTGATACATACATTTATAACGGTGATGGTCAACGGATTAATAATTTTATCATAAAAGCTGATTCTGAAATTACAACTGGTGAGACTGTTCAAACCCATGGTGCACTTGTTGCTATTAGTGGCAAAGCATATACTCAATTGGTAGCAAGCAATTTATCAAGCAAACTGCATTTGAATAAAATTAAACTAGCTATTTAGAGCGCAATAACTATTTAGTCAAAGCAAAGAAGCTACTAACTAATTTAAGACAGGAGCTTCTTTTTTGCTTAATTAACGTTATTTTATATTTTGTATTAGACAAAAACCATATTTATTAGCGATTAGTAATAAAAAGTATATTTATAAACATAAGCTATACGTAATTATAAAAAGTAAAATATCATCAAAGGTTATATTAATAACTTTGTTTATTATCTTTTAGCAAATGTTAATAAATACACAGATAGTAAATTGCTTAGAATTAGATGATATTTATTTTTATCTTTAATTTGCCGGTAATAATATAAAATGGTGATAAGTAGCCGATAATGTCTTAGGTATTTAGAAAATAAAGGAAGTACATCATGAGGCTTATGTAATTTGGTTCATTAGATTTAGCGTTCTGTTTACCTTTTATAACTGAATATAAAAATAATATAAAAACACCTTTATATTTATAAATAAAAATGATACGATTTATTTTGTATACATAAAGTTATACATAGAGTATAGAAGTAAACTATAAGATGTAATGCTGATGAGAGGACGTAAATGAAAAAATATAATAAATCCAATCCTACTGAGGAAGTCAAAAATACCAATTATAGAATGCATAAAGGCAAGAAGGGCTGGCTAGTCAGCTATTCACTTTTAGCGTTTATATTGGGCGGAGTTTATACTAGTAGTACTATAACTACACCTGTTAAAGCCGCTGAAGTTGAGACTCAAAGTGGCGTAAAAAATGCCGATCAAGAAGTACTGAACGAAGTTGAAGAACGGTCGCTGTCTAATGCTAAGCTAAATGCGGCAGCCACTTTAGATAATGAGGCTGATAGTGTTAAAACAGCTATTAGTAGTGATCAAAGACTGTCAGAAGACGAAAAAGCTACTCAAATTGCGACTATTGATAGTTTGGTTAATGATGCCAAAATTAAAGCTAACGAAGCTACTGATCTGGTGAGTGTTAAAGAAATTATAGATCAGACAATTACCAATATTAATGCTAGCTACCAAAGTGGAAATACTTCAGCAAGTGATTCTGATAATGCAAAAGTTGAAAAAGCGCCTAAAGTAGACAAGACTCAAAAGCCAGTCACAAAAAAGGTAAACTTATCAACTTACAAGGGTCTAAGCTCATTCTTTAAGACAGTTGATGGTGCTAATGATAATTTAGCTAGTTCGTCAATTAAAAAAGATGTTAATAGAAAAGCTAGCTCTATGGTAGCCTCAAATGTCGCAGCAAATGCTGAATCAGCTAAGTTAACCAGTGTAGATGCTAGAGACAGTGAACCAGCAAATTCTGCTAATGAAGCAACTGTTGCTAGTGATAAAGATGAAAAGCGTCCAGCTTTCAATGATCTTTTAGGACAAGCAAGTGGTAAAACAGAAACCTCTGTTGACGTTCCTGTGCCGGAGCAAGTAACCAATCCGGATAAGTCAATCTCAAGAGATGTTGCAACTTTAGAAGAATTGGCAGCAGCTTGGAATAATGCAGCTGTTACTTATGTTAATGTTACTGCTGACATCGCTTATGACTACTATGCTGTTTTTGGTATTCGTGCTGCAGGTGCAAGTTTGGTAATTAATGGTAATGGCCATACCATCGATATGGGGAATCAAAATTTTGAATATCAAGAGATTTCGTATAGAAGATCGCCAGTTACATACCTCACTTTAATCAATACTCACTATAAACAGGGATTCAGTGGGTCGGTGAAAAGTAATAAAAAGGCCCTAATATACACATCTGATGGTTCTAATTTAGCTGTTAACTTCGATAATATCAGATTAAGTGTTACTGAATCTTTGGGTTATGAATATCATGCTATTAGAGCTGTCAGGGCAAATAATTCAAGAGTAACCTTCTCTGGTAAGAACGTTTTTGTTATTGCTAATGAAGTAGTTCGTGGAGCCGGAAGTATATATATTGCAAATGATAGTTCAGTTATAATGGAACGAACTGAAGGTGCAGTTGCGGGCGACGACGATGACGACGTTGACCCAGACGCTCCAGCAGGAGTAGATTCTGAAAGTGGTGAATTTGCTTTCACTAGTCGTGCACCTGAGGGTTCAATTGGTGAAGGTAATCAGTTTGTAATGGGTGACCGTTCATCTAACGCAGCGGGAACACTAAAGGGTGTATCTGCAGACTTCCCTGCACTATATAGATACGTATATAGTGTAAAAGTTGGTGATGATGTTTCTTGGATGCAAGAAGGTTTCCAATACTTCATTGATGGTACTAGAGCAGGTACAGGAGCAAATTATGCTACTTATGTGTTTGGTCAAAACTTCAAATTAGACTGTCCTGCAACCACTAGAGGTGGGGCAATTCAACTAAGAAGAAACCAATCAATGCTCTTTAATGCCGGAACAACGATGAGAATCAACCAGAGGGCAGCAAACCGAGCAATTATTAACTTGGCTAATAATTCGAGTGTAACCTTCATTTCACCAAAAGAACTAGATTTATCTGTTTCAGGGCAAAATGATGTACCTGCAGCTTCAAGACGAGGGGTTGTAGCCGGAAGTGGTAGTCTAAGAATTAACAACTCAAGTATTAGAACTTGGGATGGAACCAATTCCTCAACCAATATGCCTGAAGGTCAATACACTGGCAGGTTCACCAACATGACCATCACAAATGGTAAGGCAACTGTATCATCAACATCTGGTTCAATTAATCCAAATATCATGAGTGCATATACGCGTGAATTACGGACAGATGCAATTGCTCCGGGTAAGGTTAAGGTACAATTCATTGACCAAACAGGTAAGCAAGTAGGACAGGATTATGAGCTACCATTTGGTGGGAAAGGTACTCTGTATGAAGATGCTTATATTGGCCAAGCAATTCCGTTAGTTAGCCAGGATATTGTTGATCATATTCCAGCAGGCTACATGTGGGCTTTAGGCAATCAGATTTACGCTGGGGCTAAGGCAGACAAACAAAGTGGTGGTTCAGGTAAAGGTGACCAAGGTGATGCCGATGGTCAAGCAAACATAGCTTACGTTCCAATGGACACGGACTCATACACATATAAGGTCTATGTTTACGGTGTCAAGCAAAACGTGACCTACAAGTATGTTGATGTTAACCATCCAGACAAGGTTTTAACACCAAAGAATATTGCAGGAACAGAAGCAGACAACGGCTTAATTACAGCAAACTACGGTAACACCATTGATTGGACAAATAAGTACTATACAGAAACTAATGTGCCAGCAGGCTACCACTACAAGATTGATGCAGCTAACCAGCCAGCAACAATGGTGGTTTCAGACAATAACCCAACAGTAATATTGTATGTTGAGGGTGATGAACAAGAAATCACACCAACTTATATCGACGCAAATAATAATGCTTTAAGTCCAGCCAATCCAATCGTAATTAAAGGTAGAACTGGAGATACCATCACAATCCCAGATGGTCCTGAAATACCAAACATGGCAGTTAAAGCGGTTATTTTTAACGGTACCCCAGTATCTGTTGGCTCAACTTTTGAAATGCCAAATCAAAAAGATTTAGGGGCAGATCAAAAGTACACTTTAGTTTACAAATATGAAGATTTAACTGCTTTAAGGAATAATGCAATTACCGAAATCAATAACAAGTTAACAGAAGTTAAACAAGAGATTGATAATGATAGTTTTCTAACTGACGATAAAAAACAGGCCCAAAAAGCAGACGCAGAGAATCGCGCAAAAACAGCTATTGATGCAATTAATAGTGCGACTACAGCTAGTGGCATAAATAAGATTGTTGAAGAAGCTTTGCCTGATATTGAGAAAGCACATGTTCCTGGGACCCTTGAAGAGTTTAAACAACATTATAAAGATCTTCTTGATCAAGAAGTTTCAAGAGTCAAAGGTATCATTAATACCGATAAGACATTAAATAGCACAGAAAAAGCTGCACAAAGTACGGCAGCAGAGACGGCTGGAACAACTGCTAAGGAAGTAATTGATCAGGACACAATTACAACTGCTGAACAAGTACTTGTTGCATATAACGAAGGTATAGACAATATTAGAGCAGCTCATCAGTCAGTTGACTTGGCAAACGCAAAAACAATTGCTAAAGGAAAAATAGATGAGAAGGTTCGTGAAACTAAGACTGAGATTGATAATGACAGCAATTTAAGTGATGCTAGAAAGAAAGAGCAAAAAGCAAATGCTGAAGCAGCTGGAGCAAAAGCTAAGAATAATATTGATTTAGCTACTACTGGTGATGAACTAGAAAAAGCACTAAATGATGGACTAAGAGAAGTTGAGAATGCCCACGTAAAACTCAGTCTAGATGAAATAAAGAGCGATGCTTGTGCTGATATTGATAGAGTAGTTGCGGAAACTAAAGCCAAGATTAATGCTGATAAGGCATTAACAACTGAGGAAAGAAACACTCAAATTGCAAATGCTGAAGCAGCAGGCATCTCTGCTAAGGATAAGATTAATGCAGCTACAACAGGTGAAGAAGTAGCCAAAGCTTTGGATGCTGGTATAAATGCTGTAAAAGATGCATATAAACAAGGCAATCTTGCTGATGCAAAATTAAGAGCTAATGGTGCAATAGATGCTGAAGTAGCTCTAGTTAAAGAAAAAATTGATGCTGATAAGCACTTACCAGCTGATAAAAAGAATGCTCAGAAAGCTGCAGCTGAAAGTAAAGGGGTAGCAGCTAAGAACAAGATTAATGCAGCTACAACAGGTGATGAAGTAGCTCAAGCTTTAGCAGATGGTATAGCAGATGTTGATAGTGCATATGTAGCTGGAACGCTTGCCGATGCTCAGCAAATGGCTAAAGAAGAAATTGACCGTGAAGTAGCTAAATATAAAGGTCTAATAGCGGCTGATAATAATCTAAGCGCTAGTGAAAAGAATAAACAAACGGCAAATGTTGAAGCTGCAGGTGCCACAGCTAAGAGCAATATTGATAGTGCAACAAGTTTTGAAGAAGTAGAAAAGGCTCTTTCAGATGGTAAAGCTGCAATTGCAGCAGCTTATGTACCAGGCGATCTTGATGGTGCTAAAGCTAAAGCCAAAGCTGAAATTGATGCTGAAGTGAAACTTGTTGAAAGTTGGATTGATGCTGATAAGATTCTAAGTGCAGCACAAAAAGCTAAACAAAAGCAAGATGCACAAGTAGCGGGTGAAAAAGCTAAAAATGATATCGACGCTGCAACAAGTGGTGAAGGTGTAGCTCTTGCACTTAGATATGGTAAAGCAGCAGTCGATGCAACATATGTGGCTGGAACACTTAAAGATGCCAAAGACAACGGTAAGCAGGCTATTGCTGAAGAAGCAAGCAAGGTCAAAGGAAAAATTGATGCCGACAACCTGCTAACTACTGCAGAAAAGGTCAAACAGAAGCAAGATGTTGACAAGGCAGTAGCAGAAGCAAACGCTGCAATCGATGCTGCAACAAGTTTTGAAGAAGTCGCTAAGGCAGTAGAAGATGGTAAAGCTAAGATCAACGCAGCCTACAAGCCAGGTAAGGACTTAAGTGACCAAAAGGCTAATGCTAAGCAAGAAATCGCAGATGAAGCTA